>JAAZCX010000041.1 GCA_012513065.1 Clostridiaceae bacterium
CAATCTTTTTTTCTAGGATATAATAATACACCATTTAATATTTCTCAATTAAGATTATAAGAGATTGGTTTTTCTTGTTTTTATAACATAAAAAAACAACTTACAAAACTTATTAGCTTGTAAGTTGTTTTATTTTGGAGCAGGTAGCGGGAATCGAACCCGCATAGCCAGCTTGGAAGGCTGGAATTCTACCATTGAACTACACCTGCATTTCGTTCATCACTGAACGATTATTATTATACATATTTTTATATTCTTTGTCAATAACTTTTTTAATTTTTTTGTAATTTTTTATTATTTTAATAAATTTATAATTTCAGATTTACTTCTCATTCCCACAACTGATGATACTACTTTTCCATTTTTAAATATTAAAAATGTTGGAATACTCATAATTTCAAATCGTGTTGCTAATTCTCCTTGTTCATCAATATTTACTTTACATACTTTTATCTTATCTTTTAATTCTTCTTCAACTTCTGTAATTATAGGCATCATCATTTTGCATGGCATACACCAATCAGCCCAAAAATCTACTAATACTGTACCATTAAATTTTAATATTTCAGTTTCGAAATTTTCACTTGTTATATTCATATATTCTCTCCTTCTCTATTTATATTTTATTTTTTTATCTTTACAAATTCTATTGCAGACATTCCTGCAATCATTCCTTCGTAAACTGCTTTAGAAATCTGTAATACTCCACCAATGCAATCTCCACAAGCAAATAATCCTTCTACATTTGTTTTCATTTGATTATCGACTTTTATATTATCTTTATCATCAATAACAACTCCTAACTTTCTTGCTAAATCACTACTTGAAGCAGTTCCTATTGCTACAAATACCCCATCTATTTTTTTAGTAGTATTATCTTCAAATTCTATTTCTTCTATTCTATTTATTCCTCTAAATTCACGTATTCTCTTTTCTTCAATATCAATTTTATCCAATCTTTTTTCTATCGGTTCTTCTCCATTTGTAAGCATTGTAACAGTTGATACTATTGGTAATAGTTGCTCAATTTCATGTATTGCATATTCTTTGTTTCCTAATACTCCAACATTTTTTCCTTTAAAGAAATATGCATCACAAGTAGCACAATAACTTATCCCTCTTCCTTCAAGTTCTTTTATTCCTTTTATATTTACTGTTTTTTTAGTACTTCCTGTGGCAAGTATTACTGTTTTTGATTCATATTTATGATTTAATGTATTAACAAAAAAGGTTTTACCTTTTTCTATTTGCATGACTTCTTCTTGTTTTATTTCTATTCCTTAATTTTTTGCTTGTTTCTCTCCTATTTTTTGTAGTTCCTTACCATTTATACTATCTTCTAATCCATAATAGTTTTCTATTTTTTCTGCTTTCTTTAAGTTTCCTTCTTCTTTTGAAATAATTAACACATTTAGATTTGCTCTTTTTGCATATAAACTAGCAGAAATTCCGGCAGGTCCGCTTCCAATTATTATTAAATCATAAATCAATTTTTTTCCTCCTATAAAATATCATAAATATTTTTAAATTCATAATTATTTTCTCTTAAATATTGTATGACATCTGGCAAAGTTTCATACGTTAAAATTTTATCAGATGAATCATGCATTAAAATTACTACACTTTGTTTATTTCCTATTGTATTTTTTATATTCTCGAGAATTTGTTCTTTTGTGTTTGCACCTTCTGCATCTTTAGATAATGCATTCCAATCTAATGATACAATTCCATTTTCTCTTAGAAATTGTTTTGTTTGTCTTTTTATTGTACTGTAATATCCTCCAGTTGATCCTCCTGGAAATCTAAATATTCTTGAATGATAATCTGGATTTTCTAATGCTTCCTGTATACATTGTTCTGTATAATTATATTCATCTAATACTGTTTGTGGATTTTGATAAATCTGACTATATTTGTGTGTATAACCATGATTTGCAATATAATGTCCTTCTTCAAATTCTCTTTTTATTAAATCAGAATTTGATTTTGCCTTATTTCCTAGAACAAAAAAAGTTGCTTTTATATTTTCTTGTTTCAATAAATCTAATATAAATGGTGTAACACTTTTTGTAGGTCCATCATCAAAAGTAAGAAAAACTCTTTTTTCATTAGAATTATGATATATATTTTCAATCGATTGTTTTTGTTCTTCTGTAAATTCTTTTGAATTTTTTAATCTTTTCTCTTCTTTAATTCTTTCTTCTTCTATTCTTTTTTGTTCTTGTAAATTTTCTTGTTCTATTTTAACATCTAATTCTTTTTGTTTATTATATTCTACTAGTTTAATAGCACCAAAAACAGATAATGCTATTATTATAAGTATTATCAAAATTAAAAAAATTATTTTTTTCTTATTAACATTCTTTCTCACTTCTATTAGTTCATAACTATATAACATTTTTCACCTTTTTTTGACATCTTTTTTATTATTATATACACTTTTTAAAATTTTAACAAGTAATTTTTTGGTCTATCTTTTCATTTTTCTAATTTTATTTTTTGTAATATTATCTATCCTATATGATTCTATTGTTTTTTGTAATGCTTTGTTATATGTAAAATCATCCAACTTATTGTTTTTCAATAATTGCATTGTTTTATCTGGAAATTTTATAAAAGCGATTGAAATTGCCCATGCTATTGCCATTTTTACGTAATAAAATTCACTTTTTACGTTATTTAATATTTTTAAAACTTCATCTATATAATCTTCTGTTATATAAAAATCTAATAACATTACTATTGCAAATCTAAGTTCAAATTCTTTTTTTGATTTTAAATATGGTTTTATAAATTCAAACATTTCATTTCTATATTTCTTTGTTGCTTTTAAACCTGCTGTTGTTATATCACAAACAGCCCAATTATCAATTTTAGGTATGAATTCGAGTAAGTACTTGCATACTTCCTTAAAATCCATTTTGGCAATTCCTATTACCATTCCTTGCAATAGAATTTCTTCATAATAATCATTTTTTGCATTTTTTAAATAATTTCTAAAATCTTCTTTTGCTATTTCTTTTGCTAATGTTCTAAGTATAGGTACTCTTACTCCTATTATATTATTAGTATTTGGACATAAACTTCCGTGAAATTTTTTATATTTTTCATCTGATAATTCATATATTTTATTTAATATTTCTACATTATTCATATAACCACCCTCTTTTATAGCAATTTACTTTTTTTACATTATATCATTATTTTTATATTTTTTCTTTCTTTATCTTGATAAATTTTATTTTTTCTGTTATCATATATCAGTAATTAACATTTGCTGATGTGGCGGAATTGGCAGACGCACTGGATTCAAAATCCAGCGGGAAACCATGTGGGTTCGAGTCCCACCATCAGCACCAATAATAAATCTATTTAAAATAATAGAATATAAAATCAATCAGAGATGATTGATTTTTTTAATATTAAAGTTATATAAAAATATCGTTATACACATATATTCTGTATAACGATATTTTTATTTATTTTTATTCTTCATATCCTGGTTTTCCAAGTAACTTAAACATATTTGTTTTGTATTTTTCTACTCCTGGTTGATCAAAAGGATTTATTTCTAATATTTTACCTGATATAGCACATGATAATTCAAAGAAATATATTAAATGTCCTATTGTTTCTTCATCTAATTTTTCTATATTTATCACAATATTTGGAACATCTCCTTCTACATGAGCATCTATTGTTCCTTGCATTGCTCTTTTATTTACATATTCCATTGTTTTTCCAGATATATAATTTATTCCATCTAAATCATCTTCATCTAAATTGATTTTTATATTTGATTCTTGTTTTTCTATATTAATTACTGTTTCAAATAGATTTTTTCTTCCTTCTTGAATATATTGTCCAAGTGAATGTAAATCTGTTGTAAATTCAGCTCCAGAAGGATATATTCCTTTTCCTTCTTTTCCTTCACTTTCTCCAAATAGTTGTTTCCACCATTCAATCATATAATGCATTTTTGGTTCATATGTTACTAATAATTCTATATTTTTTTCATCTTTGTATAAAATATTTCTTGTAACTGCATATTTATAACAATCATTATATTTTAAATTATCATCACTATATTTTTCTTGTGCAAATTTTGCTCCATCTAAGATTTTATCTATGTCAATTCCAGCTGTTGCTATTGGTAATAATCCTACTGGTGTTAATACAGAATATCTTCCACCTACATTATCTGGTATAACAAATGTTGTATATCCTTCTTTATCAGCTAATGTTTTTAATGCACCTTTTCTTTTATCTGTTGTTACATAAATTCTTTTTCTTGCTTCTTTTATTCCATATTTGTTTTCCATAAATTCACGGAAAAATCTAAATGCTATTGCTGGCTCTGTAGTTGTACCAGATTTTGATATTACACTTATTGATAAATCTCTATCACCTATTAATTCTACTAAATCATTTAAATATTGTCCGCTAAT
This sequence comes from Clostridiaceae bacterium, assembly GCA_012513065.1. GTDB lineage: Bacteria > Bacillota > Clostridia > TANB77 > CAG-508 > UMGS1663. Next base: position 4,449 of record JAAZCX010000041.1, read on the forward strand.
ATTATTCCCTGCATATAAAATTTGTGGTGTTTTTCTTTGTTCTTTTGGTAAGTAATTATAAAATGTATGTGTTAAGCTTTCTATAACTGCTCTTGCTCCTAAATATGAACCACCTATTCCAATTACAAGTAGTATTTCAGAATCTTTTGCTATTTTTTTTGCAGACTTCTTTATTTTATCAATTTCCTTTTTATCGCAATCAGTTGGTAAATCCATCCAACCTAAAAATTCACCTTTTTTATTTTTGTTTTCATGTAATTCTTGATGTATTTTTCCTACTTTTTCAGTATATTTGATTATTTCTTTATTATCTAATCCTGTATATTTAAACTCTAATTTTATATTAGACATTATTAAGATTCCTCCTCATTTGTATAACTTAGAACAATTGTATATCAATTAATTATTTTATGCAAGATATTTTTTCCTTTTACTTGATTTTTCTTTTCTTTTATTAGATAATATTTTATATATTAATAATAATCAAGGAAGGAGCTATGTTAGATTGTTTTATTTGATTTTCTAACTACTATAAATATAATGACAAGTTTTCTTTTAAAAATAATTGGTATAATTTCAATGTTATTTGATCATACAGGAGATTCAATTGTTGGTTATTTTTCTTTTTTGAATTTAATTGGTAGAATATCTTTTCCTATTTTTGCATTTCAAGCAGTTATAGGCTATATTAATACTAAAAATTTAAAAAAACATATGATTAAATTATTGATTTTTGCTTGTATCTCCCAAATACCTTTTATGTTATTTTTATCTACATATTCAACTAATGTATTTTATTTTAATATATTTTTTACATTTTTATTAGGATTAGCTGCATTATATATTTTTGATAAATGTAATAATAAAATATTAGGTTTTATTTTAGTATTAATAATAAGTATCTTTTGTGAATTTATAAAAGTAGATTATGGTATGTTTGGTATTTTACTAATGTTTTTATTTTACTTTTTCAAAGATAATAAAATAAAAATGTCTATATCTTATATTTTATTATGTATTTTTAAATATAGTTTTGATATTTTTAATACTCCTACACTTTTAACTCATTATCTGTTTTGTATGCTTTTTACTGCTTTACCTATAATTTTTATTTTACTTTATAATAAAAAACAAGGTCCAAAGTTAAAATATTTCTTTTATATATTTTATCCTTTGCACCTATTAATTCTTTATATATTAAATATAGCACTTTAAATAAAATTAAAGTGCTATATTTTTAATCCATCGAAAAATTAATTCCTCTTGCTACTATATCAGACATATTTAAAACTAATTCATCTATTTCTTTTGGTGTTACTATAAAATTAAACTCTTTTGGTATTAGTGCTTCTTTTATCATTTCATAATTATCTTCTTCTTTTAAATTATTTAGATAATCATTTGATTTTGCATCTTTTTGTAGTTTTTCTATAAATATATCAAGTGCATCATTGACAACTACTGCTGTTTCTACAACAGTTGGTATTCCTAGAGCTATTACTGGAATTCCTAAAGTTTCCTCTGTAATTTCTTTTCTTGTATTTCCAACTCCTCCTCCTGGAACTATCCCTGTGTTTGATATTTGTATTGTTGAACTTATTCTTTCCATGCTTCTTGATGCTAATGCATCTATTACTATTAATAACTTTGGTTTAATATGTTCTACTACTCCTTTTATTATTTCTAAAGTTTCAATTCCAGTAGTTCCTAAGACACCTGGTGCAATTGCACTTACAGGTCTTGTGTTTTCATCTATATATTGTGGCAAATAATTTATTATATGTCTTGTTATTTCTACTTCTTTAATTACATTAGGTCCCAATGCATCTGGTGTCACCTCTGAATTTCCTAAACCTACTACTAATATATCTTCTTTTTTTTGAACCTTTTCTCCTATTAGCTCTTTAAGCTCTTTTGCTAATACGTTTGAAGATTGTTCTTTTTCTTCTTCAGTTAGCAGATTTATCTTTTTGATATCTATTGTTATATATTTTCCTTTTTTCTTTCCTATAATTTCTTCTGCCTTTTCATTTAAAACATTCACTTTTGTAACTTTTATTTTTTCATCAATAACATCTTCTTGTGTTTCAATTCCATCAATTTCATTTTCTAATTTATTTGCTTTTTTATATAAATTTCTTCTCTCATCTGCTAAATCTGTTCTAAAATCTATTTTCTTATTATTCATAATATTTTCCTTTCTTTCATTGTTTTACTTTTGATATTTTTTATTTTTGCTTCTTTATTATTTTTTGTTTATTTGAACAATAATATACCAAAAAGAAGTATTAATAAATTTAATACTTCTTTTTTCTTATATTCTTACGAACAATAATTACATAAAATCGATTCTAATCCGACATTTATATCTATTTTTCCTATTTTATAATTATAATCTAAATTAATAAGCTCTTCTATAATTTTTTTAAGTTCTGCCTCTTTAAAAAATGATGCTTGTGTTTTATATTTTGTCATTAAAAAAGTTTGTGTAGGTTTTAAAACTAAGATATCTGCAATATTTTGATTTTCTCTTTGAGCTATTTTTATCATATATAATTTTTTAAAATGATTGTATAACATTATTAAGATTTTTTGGATTGGTTCTTTTTGATATATAAGTCCATTTAATACCTTTAACGCTTCATCTATTCTCTTTTTTCCTAAATTATCTGTTAAATCAAATATTACTGTATCTATTTTTTTTATTGACAATAAATCAATTTCTTTTTTTGTTATAGTTCCATCTATTCCTGCATATTCTATTAATTTTCTTATTTCATTAATTAATTCTTGCATATTTGTTCCAGAACATTCTATAATATATCTTAATGTACTTTCGTCAACATTTACTTTATACGCTTTACAAATATTTTTTAATTTATTTATTAATTCTATTGGTTTTAATTCTTGAAATTCACATATAATTCCTTTGTCTTCAATTTCTTTATATAGCTGATTTTTTTCAACCTCTTTTTCGACAAATATTAATATTACAGATTCTTTTATGAAATTTTCATTTTCTTTTATATAATTAGAAATTTTTTCTATTATTTCTGAATTAGAAACATTTTTCTTTTTTCCTTCTTTTTTAAATAATCCCGTATCTCTTGCTATTATTAATTTCTTTTCATATCCAAATGCTGGTGTTTCAATATTTGGTATAAGATCAAAATTAATATTTGATTCATCTATTTTTATTTCATTTATTCCTTGTTTTGTTTCGCCAAAAATAGTTTTAATTTTTTTTAAGCATGTTTCTAAAAAGTATGTTTCTTCTCCATACAAAAGATAAATACTATTTAATTTTCCTTGTTTTAATTCATTGTCTAATTTTTCTACACTTATCATTCATATATTCCTTTATTTGTTTTCTAGTATTATTCTAAATACTTCTGCAATACTCCATGCTTGGTTAACTGTTCCTTTTGATTCAAATGGTTTTTTAGAATCATAAAGTTCTGATAATCCACCAACTGTTTTTCCTTCTTTAAATTCTTTTATAAATATAGTTTTTACATTTTCTACAAATGTATCATATTTTTTTTGTATTGCTTGTCTTTTTGTTTTATTAGTTTCTACTTTCAACATATTTTTTAGTCCATTGTAATACAGTCCAAGAAGCCATGGCCAAGTTATTCCTTGATGATAACTCATATCTCTTCTAAAACTATCACCTTCATAAACTTCTACATAATTTTCTTCACCTTTTGCTAATGTTTTTAATCCATAATTATTTAATAATTTTTTTGTAACTGTTTCAAACATTTCTTGAGCTATATCTGATTTTGGATTTAATATTGGATATGTAAGACTAATACTAAATAATTGGTTTGGTCTTATTTTACTATCTCCTATAACATCATATAGACATTTTCTTTTTTTATTATAAAATTTCTCCAAAAATGTTTGTTGACATTTATCTGCCATTCTCTTATATTTTAGTGAATTGTTTTTGTTATCAAATTTTATTGTTAACTCTTCCATTATTTTTAGCGCATTATACCACATACTATTTATCTCTACTGCTTTACCATTTCGCGGTGTAACCACATAATTTCCTATCTTAGCATCCATCCACGTATTTTGTGTTTGTTCAGTTCCTGAATATATTAAATTGTCTTCATCTAAATATATATTGTTATTATCAATATCAATTCCCTTTTCATAACTTTCTATTATTGTTTTTAATAATTCATAGAAATTATCTTTAATAAATTTCTCATCTTTAGTATATTCTATATATTTTATTATTTGTTCAAATAATAAAAGTGAGCTATCTACACTATTATATAATGGTCTATTATCATACCCTGAGTATCCATTAGGTACTAGTCCAAATTTAACATCTCTTATCATTGTTTGTAATACTTCTTTTGCTATTTCGTATCTTTTGGTTTTTAACAGTAACCCTTCGAAAGAAATTAATGTATCTCTTCCCCAGTCCAAAAACCATGGATAACCTGCTATTATTGTATGTAATCCAAATGATGGACGATATACTACAAAATTATCTGATGCTATTATATAGTTTCTTATTAATTCTATTTCTTCTTTTTGTTGTTCTTCATTTTTGTTTTTTGTATTTTCATTTAGTTCAGAATTATATACTAATTCCCCTATTCTTACTATTTCTTTATTTATTATTTTTTTAGCTTCAACTTGTTCGATATTTTCTTCTAATGAGGCTACAAATGTAATTTCTTTTGTTTCATTTTCTTCAATATCTATTTCGTATCTTCCTATTATTGCATGATTTTCTTCAGCTCTAAAACCTCTTTTTTCTTCTTCTATGTAAAACATATTTTTAAAACTATCATTATCATGTTTTATATATTTTCCTTCTGAAACATTCATATATATTGGAAAACTAGATTCTTCATCTACTATAACCTTTAATTTTCTATTATTTTCTTCTTGCTTTATTTCAAAATTGTGATTATATGAATCTGCATGGAAGTCTCTAAAATTTATTATAGGAGTTAATGTTAATTTTGCTTTATGATTTTTATTATAAATTTGGTAAAATAAAGTTACTGTATTTTTACCATATTCCATACATATATACTTTTTAATTATTACATCTTCAACTTGATATGTGTAAATTGGAATATATTCTTTTTCAAAACTAACTAAATGTTTATATCCTTCTGAAATATAATTTTTGCATATATTTGTATAAAGATCATATTTTTTATCATCTAACTCTATTGATTCATCTACTTTTGAAAGAATTAAAAATCTTCTTGCTGGAGGAGTAAGTGGTGCAACTAAAAGTCCATGATATCTTCTTGTATTTGCTCCGATTATACTAGAGCTTGCAAATCCACCTATACCATTAGTAATTATCCATTCTTTTTTTAAGCCTTCATCAAATTTTATATTTTCGAATTTCATTTGTTTCCCCCATTTTTCTTTTGTTAATGTTTTATATAATTACTCCTCTATTATTTTTTTGGGTTTTCTTCCTCTTTTTTTAGGAGCTTCTTCTTGTTTATTTTGTTCTAATTTTGTTTTGGCTTGTTTTCTTTTTTGAGCCTTTTCATCACTTTCTTTTATTGACACTATTCTATCTTGATATTTTTTAGCAAATTTACTCTTTACTTTTCTATCATTTTTTACTTTTATATTTTTATTATCTTTTTTCTTATCCATTGTTGTTTTTAACTGTTTCTTTGTCTTTTTCAATCTTGAGTTTAGCATTAAATATTGTGTATCATTTTGCATATCTCTAAATTTTAAATCTTCACATATAAGTTCAATAATTGAAGAAGCAATAGCATCTGGATTATGACGTATAAATTCACCATCAATATATGATAAATTTCTTTGTATCATTTTTATTCCCTCTTCTTTTGATTTATTTATGTCTTGTTCTACTAAATCTGCACCTTCTCTATTATATTTTCTAATAAATTCAGGTACTATTTCTCCTGTATCATAAATACAATAATCAACAATACCTTTTCCAGCATGTTCATGTATTGCTTTGATATGTTCTGATAAAGAATAATTATCTGTTTGACCTGGTTCTGTCATTATATTACTAATATATATTTTAAATCCTTTATTCTCTTTAACTGCTTTTGCTACACCTTTTACCAATAGATTTGGTATTACGTTTGTATATAAACTTCCTGGTCCTATAATAATTGCATCTGCTTTTTCAATTGCATCTATAACTCCTGGAGCTGGTGAGCAATTTGATGGATTAATAAAAATACGATTTATTCTACTAACTTTGTCTGTTACTATTTCAGGTATTTTATTTTTATTTTTAATCACTGTTCCATCTTCTAATTCTGCACAAATTTCAATTTCATCTAAAGTAACAGGTAAAACTTTTCCTGTTATATTTAACACTTTTTTTGTTTGTTCTATAGATACTGTGAAATCTCCATATAATTCTTTCATAGCTAACAAATAGATATCACCGAAGCATAAAGATTTTAATTTTCCATCTGTAAATTTATAGTTTAATAATCCTCCCATGACTGTTTCATCTTCTGATAATGCTGAAAAACTATTTCTTATATCTTCTAATGGTAATGTTTCTAATATTTTTCTTGAATCTGTAGCTTGTTGTCCATAATCAGATACTGTAACTATTGCTGTTATATTATTTGTATATTTTTTTAATCCTTTTAATACAGAATCTAAACCTGTTCCTCCACCAATTACTACAATATTTGGTCCTTCATCATATACTTTTTTGTTAAATATAAGAGATTTTACTTGTCCTTCTTTTGCTTCATCTCTTGTATCTGTTTCTTGTACTAATAATTCCAAAGTTCTTCTTTGCATAAATATATTTCCTATTATTACTAATGCAAATCCTATTATAAAACTAAAAATTATTTTTACTAAATCATTGATACCTAATTGTTTTTCTATCAATAGTTTTGCCATTCCATAGCAAGCAAGTAAGATTCCTATAACAATTATAAATATCCATCTTTTCATTTTTGCTTCGTTTCTAAACCATTTAAAAAAACCTTTCATACTTCCTCCTACTATTCTCCTAAAACTTCTATTTCTAATTCTAATACTTTTCCAAATTTATCATAAACTGTTTTTATTATATAATCTACTAAATTTAATATGTCTTTTGCTGTTGCATTTCCTGTATTTACAATAAATCCTGCATGTTTCAAAGAAACTTCCGCTCCTCCTATTTTGTATCCTTTTAATCCTGCTTGGTCAATTAATTGAGCTGCAATATAATTAGTTCCTCTTTTAAATGTACTTCCAGCACTTGGCTTATCTATTGGTTGTTTCTCTTCTCTTGTGTTTTTATATATACACATTTTCTGTTTAATTTCATCTATATTACCTTTTTTTAATTGTAATGTTGCTTCAATTATTATGTCTTGTTTTTCTTTAAATCTACTATGTCTATATGAAAAATCCATATCTTCATTTTGTAATAATTTAATATTTCCACTCTCATCTATATATTGAGCAACTTTTACGATTTCTTTCATTTCTTTTCCGTATGCACCAGCATTCATTCTAATTGCTCCACCTATTGTACCTGGAATTCCTGATGCAAATTCAAAACCTTCAATAGCATTTTTTTGAAGTATCATTGCTAACATTGGTAATTTTACTCCACTTCCAACAATAACATTTATATTTTCATCGTTTTCTTCTATTTTTATATTATCAAAATCCAGGCTAATAGTAATTCCTCTAATTCCTTCATCTTTTACTAATAAGTTTGTTCCATTTCCTACTATTGTTAAAGGAATATCGTTTTTCTTTGTATACTCTATAATATATCTTAATTCTTCAATTGTTTTTATTTTTATCCAAAAATCTGCTTTTCCACCAACTTTAAAAGATGTATGATTTGCCATTATTTCTTCTCTTTTAATTTGTGATGTTGGTATATTTTTAGCTAATTGTTCATATATTTCTTGCATATTCAATTTACAATCACCTCTTGTTTCTAATATATGAAATATATATTTTTTTATGTTTTTAATTTTATCATTTTTATATAAATTTTACAATCTTTTTAAGAAATTTTAGCGTTTTACTTGAATTTTTTGTAGAATTTTGTATAATAATATTATAGTTATTTTAAGGAGGAAATTTTATGTTTTGTAAATATTGTGGAAAAGAATCTGAAACTGAAGTTTGTGAAGAATGTAAAAAATCTCATACTGAAGAAACAATAAATGTTGAAGCTACAAGAGTTGAATCTAATAATTCTAATTCTGCTTCTTCAACTTCTACTCAAAAATCAAAAATAGCCGCTGGTTTACTTGGAATATTTTTAGGAAGTCTTGGAATTCATAACTTCTATTTAGGATATACTGGAAAAGCAGTTGCTCAATTATTATTAACATTAATTGGTTGGGTTGCATGTGGAATGGGCCCTGCAGCTGCAGCTATTTGGGGATTAATTGAAGGTATATTACTTTTAACTGGAAGCATTGATAAAGATGCTGATGGAAATCCTTTAAAAGATTAATAATTTAAGATAGTAACAATATTTTTTATATTGTTTCCTATAATTTTATTTTATTTTAATTACAAAAAAAGAATTGATTTTACATCAATTCTTTTTCTTTTATTAAATCTTTTATTACTTCTCCTGCTATTATAAGTCCCGCAACAGATGGTACAAATGATATACTTGCTGGTGGTACTTTTTTTTCATTATCTTTTTCTGTATTATTTTCAATGTTTTCTTTACTTCTTATAGGTTCTTCTTTTGAATAAAGAACTTTAACTTTTCTTATATTTTTCTTTTTTAATTCTTTTCTTATTACTTTAGCTAATGGACATACACTCGTTTTTTCTATATCTACTATTTCAAATTTAGTTGGATCTAATTTATTTCCTGTTCCCATGCATGAAATAATTGGAATACTTAATTTTTTGGCTTCTTCTATTAATCCTATTTTTGCTTTTACTGTATCTATTGCATCAACAATATAAGTTATAGAATTATCAATAATTTTGTTATTATTTTCTGGCATATAAAATTCTTTAAAAATAGTTACTTCCGCTTCTGGATTTATTTCTAATATTCTTGTTTTTGCAACTTCTACTTTATCCATTCCTATCGTTTTTGTTGTTGCTACCAATTGTCTATTTATATTAGTTTCAGACACTATATCTTTATCGACTAATATAAATTTTTGAACTCCTGCTCTTACTAAAGCTTCTACTACATATGAACCAACTCCACCTATTCCAAATATAGCAACTTTTGCCTTTTTTATTTTATTCATTGATTCTTTTCCTATTAGCATTTCAGTTCTTGAAAATTTATTCATTTTTCACTCTATCTCCATACATATCTATATTTTTATTAATCAAAATTATACTATACATTAATTTTATTGTCAAAAAAAGATATGAGTACTTCA
>JAAZCX010000042.1 GCA_012513065.1 Clostridiaceae bacterium
AATTTAGATGTGATATTATTACCCATAAGAGAGCACCTCCGATATGTTTATTTTTCGTCACTTAAACAATATCACTTTTAGTGCTCTCTTTCAATATTTTATTTTCAATTTACGTGTGACATATCTATTTTAAACCTATATATTACAGAAATGTAATAATTATTTTTATATCATATCAGATATTTTTGCAAATTGCTCTAAAGTCAGATTTTCTCCTCTTATATTTTCATCTATTTGTAATTCTTTTAAAGTATTTTTTAATTTATCTTTTGAAACCAACCCACTATTAGATACACCATTTAAAAATGTCTTTCTTCTTTGCATAAATGAGCTTTTAATCAATTTAAATAGTTTATCCTCATCATTTACTTTAACCGGTGATTCTTTCCTTAAAATCAATTGTATTACTTCTGACTCCACCTCTGGTGCTGGAATAAAACTTTCTTTTGGCACTTCTACCTTTTCTATTGCTTCACAATAGTATTGTACACTATAAGTTATTGCACCAGTTAATTTTTCTGATGGTTTTGCTGTTAATCTTTTTGCAACTTCTTTCTGTACCATTACTGTGATTGTCTCGATATCTAATTTTTCTTCTAATAATTTCATTATTATTGGAGTTGTTATATAATATGGTAGATTAGCAACAACTTTAGCATTTTTCAAATTATTATTTTCTTTATTTTCTTTTATTAGCTTTTTCAAATCTACTTTTAATACATCTTCATGTATTATTTCAAAATTTTTATATAAACAAAATCTTTCATTTAATATATTAATCATTCTATTATCTAATTCAATTACAATTACTTTTCCTGCTTTTTCTAGTAACTCATTTGTTAAAGTTCCAAGACCTGGACCTATTTCAATTATTAAATCTTCTCTTGATATATCTGCAGAATTAATTGTATCATTTATTACGCTATCATTTATTAGGAAATTTTGTCCTAAGCTTTTATTAGCAGTTATATTATATTTATTCAATAAAAACATTGTCTCTTGATATGCATTTTTCATATTTTATTTCCTTTCGTCACATATTTTAACATATTTTTTTATTAATGTCTATTTAATAAAAGTAAAAAGATATATCAACAAGATATATCTTTTTATTTATTTTATTATTCTGTTACTCCATATATTATAGTTGCAGTAGCATCATACCAAGTCCAGCCTCCACCTAAAGGTACATTTAAAGTTATCACATCACCTTTTTTTACTGTTGCTTTATAAAAACTTGGCCACTCTCCTGCTCTACTAGTATTATTAACTTTTGCATTTGTAACTTCTATTAATCCCCATTTCATTGATGTATCTATTTTGGTTGCCTCAACATTGTTTATTTTTATTGTTGCTCCACCATTTTGTGAGCCATTTCCTACCAATATTCCATCATCTACACATGTATATGTTAATGCATTTGTTCCTGAACCACTGTTAGCCCATACTGCATTTCCTAAAAATACATATTTAGGTGCTCCTCCTGTAGTACGTAAATCATTTAATGCTTGTTCTACTGTATCAACACTCCAAGTTGAATCACTTGGTGTATATCCAACTTGGTTTGCATTATATATTATTGTAGCAAATACTGTTGTACCAGCTGTTAAAATTATTGTTATTATTACCAAAAATATTCTACTTTTTAATATTTTTTTAATCATTCAATGCCTCCAATTTTTATTCTATCGTACCTAGCACTAGCCATGCACTTGCTCCAGATGAAATTTTTCCACTGCTCCATCCTCCTGCAGCATCTCCACAAGTTAATGAGCCACTCGAAGAAACTGTTAATATTCCACTTGAAGCATCATAACTTTTAGATGTATTTACATTAACTGATATACTTACTTGACTTCCTACCCAAGATCCAACTTTAGCTAACCTAGGTGTACCTGCTGATAAACTTGTTGCTCCTACAATAAAATTGTCTTCTGTAATTTTTGTATAATCAATCTCTGGATATAATGTTTTAATATCAAAAGATGTTCCTGTTCCTAAAGAATAAACTTTTAGACTATTATTTTTTTGAATATTGTATAAATCATTTAATGCTGTATCTACATTATTAACATTCCAAGTTGAATCACTTGGTGTATATCCTATTTGGTTTGCATTATATACTATTGTAGCAAATACTGTTGTGCCAGCTGTTAAAATGATTGTTATTATTATCAAAAACATTCTATTTTTTAACACTTTTTTTATCATTTTACATTTCTCCTCTTAAGTAATCTAATGCTTGTTGTACTGTTGTTACTTCCCAAGTTGAATCACTTGGTGTGAATTGTATTTGACTTGCATTTGGTATAGCTAAGTTTACTATTGTATTTCCTACTGCTCCTAAATATTCTATTTTTATATTCTCATTATCTTCTTTTTCAACTAGAAATATATATTTACCTTCAACTGTTATATTTGAACTTACTTCTGATATTGTTTCTATATCTTCTTGTTCTATTATTCCTTTACTTTTTATATGTTCTAAATATGTACCTACTGTTATTGGTCCTTGTTCATTTACATATAATGTAACTTTTTCTAGTTCCAATTTGTCAGTTATTTCTGCTATTTTTTGTTCTTCTTTAACTCTTTTTGCTCTTGAAATTAGTCCATCTTCTCCCATTATTGCATTAATACCTACTCCTGCAAGTATTATTAATACTATTATAGTTATAACTAGAGCTATTAATGTTATTCCTCTTTCATTTCTCTTTTGTTTCATTTTGTTCTTTCCTCCTTATTTTATATTCTTAAAGAACCTTTTTTTACTAATTAATATTATTTTTATTATATATTTATTTTAAGTTTAATTCAACAATTTTCTCAAAATGTAATATTATTGTAATATTTTACAGTTTTGTATAATGTTTTAAATTTTCTTATTTCTATTGATTTTTATTTTTATTTTCTGTACAATGTTATTATTAAAATGTAAGAGATGGTGAAAAAATGGATAAAAAGAAAAATAGTTCTAATTCTCAAAATAATATTAAAAAAAGCAATTCTAGAGTAGGTTCAAAAGTTAAGAAAAATAAATCTACAAAAAAGAATATTAGTAATAAAAATTTACTTATCTGTATTATTATTGCTTCTATTATATTTATTCTTCTTTTACTAAGATTAGCTTTTATTCAATTTATTCAGGGTTCTGAATTAAAGGAATCTGCTAATCGCCAGCAAACTACTAATCGTATAATTAGTGCCAAAAGAGGAAATATATATGATTCTACTGGAAAACTTCTTGCAGCTAGTGCTTCTGTTGATACAGTCACTATTAATCCAACTAGAATAAAAGAAGAGAATAAAGAAAAAGTCGCTAAAGCATTTTCTGATATTTTTGAATTAAACTATGATGAAGTATTAGAAAAAGTAAAAAGTGATAATTTAATTGAAACAATTATAAAAAAGGTAGAACAAGATAAAATTGATCAATTAGAAGATTGGATGAAAACCACTAAAATATATTCAGGTATTAATATAGATGAAGATATAAGAAGATATTATCCTTATGGAGTATTAGCTTCTAACTTAATAGGTTTTTGTGATACTGATAATAATGGACAAGAAGGAATTGAACTTAAATGGAATAGTGTTCTAAGTGGTACAGCTGGAAAAATTACTACTATTACAGATGCTGTTTCAGATCTTATTCCTGATAAAAACGAGTCTTATGTAGCAGCAGAAAATGGAAGTAATATTACACTGACTATTGATGCTAATATTCAAACTATTGTTGAAAAATATTTAGAACAAGCTTGCAAAGAAAATATTTGTAAAAGTGGTGGAAGTATTATTGCAATGAATCCTTCTAATGGTGATATTCTTGCTATGGCTACTTACCCAAATTATGATTTAAATTCTCCTAGAAGTCCTAATTCTGAATTAGCAACTGATTGGGATAAATTATCTGAATCAGAACAAATGAATTCTTTATATAAAATGTGGAGAAATAAAGCTGTATCTGATACATATGAACCCGGTTCTACTTTTAAAATTATAACAGCAGCAGTTGGATTAGAAGAAAATGTAGTAGATACTGATACTCCAAATGATTTTTCTTGTAGTGGTTATGAATTAGTAAATGGTATTAGAATTAATTGTTGGAAAAATGTAACTACGCATGGATCTCAATCGCTAAGAAATGCATTAATGAATTCATGTAACCCTGCATTAATGCAATTAGGTAAAAGGATTGGTGCTTCTAATTTATATAGATATTATAAAGCTTTCGGATTATTTGACAAAACAGGTATTGCAACTTCAGGTGAAACAAATAGTTTCTTTTGGGATCCAGAAGACGTAGGTAATGTGGAACTTGCAACAATGTCATTTGGTCAACGTTTTCGTGTTACTCCAATACAATTGATTACAGCTGTATCTTCAGTTGCAAATGATGGTGTTCTTGTACAACCAAGATTAGTTAAACAAATTGAAAACCCAGATACTGGAGCAACAGTATCTATAGATTCAAAAAATGTAAGACAAGTAATTTCCAAAGAAACTTCTAATAAATTAATGGATATGTTAGAATCTGTTGTAACTTCAGGTACTGGACGTTATGCACAAGTTAAAGGATACTCTATTGCTGGAAAAACTGGTACATCTGAACCAGATGCAAATGAAAATTCTATATATGTTGCATCATTTGTTGGAATTGCTCCAGTTGAAAATCCTGAAATAGTAGTTTTAGTTACTTTATATGATCCTAAGGGTGCTAGTAATCAAGGTGGTACAATTGCAGCTCCAGTTGCTTCACAAATTTTAACTGAAGTTTTACCATATCTTGGTGTACCTTCTGATGATGTAACTTCTGAAGAATCAAATACTATTACAAAAAAGACTTTACCAGATGTACGTAATAAAACAATTGCAGAAGCAAAAAAAATAATAGAATCATCTGGATTTTCATGTAGAATTTCTGGTAGTGATACTTCATTAATTGTAACAGATCAAGTTCCAAAACCTGGTGCATCACTTATTACTGGAGCAAGTGTTAACTTATATTCTAGTGGAAATGAAACTAGAGTTTCTCAAGAAGTACCAAATATAAAAGGTATGACATTCGCTCAAGCACGTAATGCTTTAAAAGCTAAAAATTTAAATATTCAAATTTCTGGTTCAGGAACTGTTCTTTCACAAGATCCTATGGCTGGAACTTCAGTAGAAGAAGGAACTGTAATTAATGTAACTTTAAAACAAGAAATTCAAGATGCACATTAATAATTATAAATATATTTAATTTTTAATTTATAAAAAAAGATATTGAACATTTATTGTTCAATATCTTTTTTCTTTTGAATTTTATAACATATCTTTGAAATTAATGAATCTGGTAATATTTTTATAAAAAATATTGCAATCTTTATTTTTAATCCTGGTATTATTAAAAATTTATTTTTCAACATATTGTCAATTGCAACTTTAGATACATATTGGCTCTCTAATCCATTTAAATCGTTTTCTATGCCTGCTACAGTATTAAAGTTAGTAGTTACTGGTCCCGGACATAAAACGCTTATTTTCACCTTTGAATTCCTTACATATAGTTCCTCTTTTATTGCTTGTGAAAATCTTAATATATAATTTTTTGTTCCATAATATGTAGCCATTAATGGCCCTGCCATAAATGATGCTATTGATGCAACATTTAATATTCTACCTTTATCTTTCTCCACCATGTCTTTTAAGAATAGCTTTGTTAATATATGAACAGCTTTTATATTAGTATCTATCATCATCATTTCTTTTTCTATGTCTGTATCTAATATTTCTCCATATAATCCAAATCCTGCATTATTAATCAAAATATCTATATCATTATATTTTTCTTTTACTTTTTCATATAATTTTATGCATTCTTGTTGTTTGCTTAAATCTGAAACTATTATTTCCACATTATCACTTCTACTGTTTAATTCTTGTTTTAATTTATTTAATTTTTCTTCATTTCTAGCTACTAATATTAGATCATATCCCAATTTATTCAAATAATATGCCATATCTTTTCCTATTCCTGAAGAAGCCCCTGTTATGAGTGCAATCATATTAATTACTCCTTTTTATTAACTATTTGTAAAAAAAGTGAGGATTATTAATACCCTCACTTTTATTTTATTTATTATTCTCCAAATATTTGGTCAAACTCATTTCCGTCAATTTTTTCTTTTTCTAGAAGAACTCCTGCAACTGTGTGTAATTTGTCAATATGTGTTTTTAATATTTCAGCTGCTTTGTTATATGCTTTATCTATAATTCTTTTTACTTCTTCATCAATAATTCCTGCTGTTTCTTCAGAATATTCTTTTGCTTGTGCAAAGTCTCTTCCTAAAAATACTTCTTCTTGACCTGAGCCTAACATAATTGCTCCAATTCTTTCGCTCATTCCATATTTTGTAACCATATTTTTTGCAATTTGTGTAGCTCTTTGTATATCATTACTTGCTCCTGTAGAAATATCATTTAATATTAATTGTTCTGCTACTCTACCTCCAAGTAAAGAAACTATACTCTCTTCCATTTCTGATTTTGACATAAAGTTTTTATCTTCAGTTGGACGATACATTGTATATCCTCCAGCCATTCCTCTTGGTACAATTGATATCTGATGTACTGGATCTTGTGTTGCTAGATATCTACTAACAACTGCATGACCTGCTTCATGATATGCTACTAATTTATTTTCTTTTTCACTTCTTACTCTTGTTCTCTTTTCAGGTCCCATAGTTACTTTTACCATTGCATCTTCGATTTCTTTCATTCCTATTTCTGGTAAATTACGTCTTGCAGAAAGTAATGCTGCTTCGTTTAATACATTTTCCAAATCTGCTCCTGAAAATCCTGATGTATTTTTTGCAATTATTTTTAAATCAATATCGTCTGCAAGTCTTTTTCTTCTACTATGAACTTCTAATATTTGTTCTCTTGCTTTTACATCTGGTGCACTAACTACTATTTGTCTATCAAATCTTCCTGGTCTTAATAATGCTTTATCTAATACATCTGGTCTATTTGTTGCAGCTAATACAATAACTCCTTCGTTTTCTGCAAATCCATCCATTTCTACTAATAATTGGTTTAATGTTTGTTCTCTTTCATCATGTCCTCCACCAAGTCCAGCACCTCTTTGACGTCCTACAGCATCGATTTCATCTATAAATATGATACAAGGTGCCTTTTTCTTTGCTTCTTCAAATAAATCTCTAACTCTTGATGCACCAACACCAACAAACATTTCTACGAAATCAGAACCACTTATTATAAAGAAAGGAACTCCTGCTTCTCCTGCTACTGCTTTTGCAAGTAATGTTTTACCTGTACCTGGATGTCCAACAAGTAGTACACCTTTTGGTATTCTTGCTCCCATATCTGTAAATTTTCTAGGATTTTTTAAGAATTCTACAATTTCTTCTAATTCTTCTTTTTCTTCATCTACACCTGCTACATCTTTAAATGTAACTTTTGCTTTATCTTGTGGATTTAACATTTTGGCTTTACTCTTTCCAAATGTCATTGTTTTATTTCCACCAGATTGGTTACTATTCATTAAGAAAAACCAGAAAATGACAAAGATTGCTAAAATTCCAAATGGTGTAAGAAGACTTAATCCTACCATTAATATTGATTCTGATTCTTCAGTTACTTTAATGCTATCTGTTTTCATTAAATCTTGAAGATTATTCATCAAACTATCTATACTTGGAATATTTACTTCCTTCTTTGTATTATCATTTTTTAATAATACTTTTGCTCCTTTTCCATCAGAAGATAGTTCTATTTCTCTTACATCTCCTGTTTCTATTTTTGATATTAACTCTGAATAAGCTAATTTATTACTTGAGTTATCTAAAATAGATGTAATAACTACAATAAAAATTACTAAAATAATTAACCACATTGCTAATGTTTTTATACTATTTTTCAATTTTATTTGCCTCCTTTTCCATTTCAAAAAATGGTTTGTTTTACTTTTTGCACTATAACATATAAAAATTCTATTTGCAAGTATTTTTTATTAACTTTTTTCTTCAAACGCTTACGTTTCAAGCATTTTCCTACGGAACTTTAAGTTTAGCTTAAAACATTTTTATAAAAAAAATTTTTCCTTTATTAACTAATACTTTAAATTTTTTATTTGGTACTAAAAATTTATTTCCTATATTATTTTCACATAATTTAACAATATCTGTAATATGTATTTTTTCAATGTTTTGCTTACTTCCTAATAGCTTATTTATAGTATATAGCACAAGTCTATTCTTTATTACTTTTTCTTCATAATTAAATTTTTTTAAATCTAATATTATCTCATCTTTTTTTTCTTCTATTTTATTCCCTAAGCGTTCCTCTATTAGGATATTTTTATATTTATTTTCTACTTGTTTGTTAAAATATTCTTCATCTTCTTTTGCAAGTTCAGATAATCTATTTAATGAAACTATTATATTTGGATTAAATTCTTCTTTTATATACGGAATTAATTCATTTCTTATTTTATTTCTTGTATAGATATTTTCTTTATTAGTTTTATCTTCTCTTGGATCTAATTTGTTTTGCTTGCAATACTCTTCTATATCTTTCCTTGTTACTTGTAATATTGGTCTTATATATCTTTCGTCCCTTTTTATTTCGATTCCTTTTAGTCCAGATGTACTTGAACCACGCATAATATTCATTAAGATAGTTTCAGCATTATCATTTGCTGTATGTGCAGTTGCAATTTTTTGTGCATCTTCTTTTTTAGCTATTTTTTCAAAAAAAGAATATCTAAGTTTTCTTCCCGCTTCTTCTGTACCTATTTTTTGAATTTTAGCAAGTTCTTCTACTTTTTCTTTTTTTATATAGCAAGGTATATTTTTATCTTTACAAAATTTAATTACATATTCAGTTTCTTCATCAGCTTCTTTTCTAATGCCATGATTAATATGCGCTACTACTAAATTACAATCTATTTTATTTGTATTTTTTAGGCAAATTAGTATATTTAATAACGCCATAGAGTCTGGTCCACCAGACACACCTATGACGATAGTATTTCCTTTTTTTATTAATTCATACTTTTTTATTGTTTCTAATACTTTTTCTTCTAACATACTTCTCCCTAATCACGATATTTATCAATATTTGCAAACTTTGTATAATTTCCAAGCCATAATAATTCTACTGTTCCTGTTGATCCAGAACGATGTTTTGCAAGTATTACTTCAGCAATATTTTTCTTTTCGCTATCTTCATTATAATAATCATCACGATATAAGAACATAACAATATCAGCATCTTGTTCTATAGCTCCTGATTCACGAAGATCTGAAAGCATTGGTCTATGATCAGGACGTTGTTCTGGAGCTCTTGAAAGTTGTGATAAAGCTATAACCGGAACATTTATCTCTTTTGCAAGTATTTTTAAAGAACGACTAATTTCTGAAATTTCTTGTTCACGTGATGCTCCTCTTTTTCCTGTTCCTTGTACTAGTTGTAAATAATCTATAACAACAAGTCCAATATTTTGCTCTAATTTTAATTTTCTACATTTTGCACGAATTTCCATTATAGATATACCAGGAGTATCATCTATAAATATTTTTGATTCTGAAAGTGTTCCTGAAGCTTCTGCAAGTTTTCCCCAATCTTCATCATCTATTTTTCCTGTTCTTACTTTATTGCTATCAACCATAGCTTCACTACATAGAATACGATTTACCATTTGTTCTTTTGACATTTCTAAACTAAATAGTGCAACTGGAATATTAGCTTTCGTTGCAGCATAACTTGCAATATTCAAAGCAAATGCTGATTTTCCCATAGCTGGTCTTGCAGCAACTAATACTAAATCCGAATTATGAAGTCCAGCTGTTTTGTAATCTAAGTCAGAAAATCCTGTTGGTACACCTGTAATATGTTGCTTTTGATTATACAATTGTTCTAATTGTGTAAACGTGTCGACTAATATATCTTTTATAGATGAATATCCTTTTTGATTTCTTGATTGAATAGTATCAAATATTTTCTTTTCTGCTTGATCCATTAAAACATCAACTTCTTGTGTTTCATCATATCCAAGTTTAATAATTTCATTTGCTGTTTTTAAAAGACTACGCAACAATGATTTTTCTTCTACTATTTTTATATATTTATCCACATTCGCTGTTGTTGGTACTTTATCTGGAAGAGCCGCTAAATATTCTAGCCCACCTACTGAATCTAATTTTCCAAGTGATGAAAGTTCTGCTTTTAATGTAATAATATCAATTGGTTCAGCTCTATTATATAAATTTAGAATTGCACCATATATAGCTTTATTATCTTCTCTATAAAAATCTTCTTCTTTTAGTACTTCTATAGCAGAAATAATTGCTTCTTTATCTGTAAGCATACTTCCTATTACTGCTTGTTCTGCTTCTGTATCATGTGGTGGTATCTTTCCTAATTCCATTTTTTCTCCTTTTTTTACATACTGACTTTAAAATATAAATCTAGTTTGCAATAATTTGAACTTTTAATTTTCCTATAATTCCTTCATATAATTTTATATCTACATTAAACATTCCTAGGTTTTTAATCGTTTCTGATAACATTATCTTCTTTTTGTCTATTTCTATTTTATATTGTTGTTTTAAATTTTCTGATATTTCTTTTGATGTAACTCCTCCAAATATTTTTCCGTTTTCTCCTGCTTTTACTTGTATTTTTAATGTTATCTCTTTTATTTTACCGGCAATTTTATTTGCTTCATCTTTTTCTAAACCTTTTTTATATTCTACTCCATTTTGTTTTGCTTTTAATTTTAACATATTTTCGTTGTTTGCTTCTAAAGCTAACTTTTTAGGAAATAGATAATTTTTAGCATACCCATCAGAGCTATTAATTACTTGGTCTTTCTTTCCTACTCCTTTTATATTCTCTAATAAAATAACTTTCATTTTATCTCCTCCTTAGGGCTAAATTATATCATACTTTTCTTAGAATATAAAGTATTTAAGCTATATTTTTTGTTAAACATTATTTACATTTAAAGAACACCTCAAATATTAGAAAAAATCTAATATTTGAGGTGTATTTTATTTTATTTATTATTTTTAATAATTAATTGTCTTTTCTTCTTTTAATTTAACACTTGAATTTAATTTGGTTTCATCTTTTAATACTTGTACAAATTCTTCTTGTTCTTTTATATTGTTTTGTTGATTAGCTATGTTAAAAACATGTTTATCTTTATTATTTTTTATAATAATAATTGTTGTTAAAATGATAATACTTAATATAACAAGTACACAGATTATTTGTATTTCTTTCTTTTTCATTTGTTTATCTTTCCTTTAACATTATCCTATTAATATAATTATATATTTTTCCGTATATTTTGTCAATAATTTACATTTTATATTTTTTTCCAACAAAAAGTAGAAAATACGCTATTTGCTACTTTTTTATTTTATATAAACTAACTTGAAATTTCTGTAAAATATTCATTAATTCTAATAATTAATTCTTGTTTTACTTCTTCAATTGTCATTCCTTCAACTTGTGCACCGGCTAGTGTAATATGTCCTCCACCGCCTAATTTTTCTAAAATTATTTGTACATTTATATCTCCAATAGATCGTCCACTAATACATATTTTATCTCCTAAATTACCAATAACAAAAGATGCTGTTATATCGCTTATTGTTAATAATTCATCTGCAGCTTTTGCACAAATAATATTAGTATTATTATCGTCTTGTTTATCATATACAGAAATTCCTATATTTTCGTTTGATATTTCTGCATTTGCAACTATTTCAGATATTTTATTATATGTTTCTAAATCACTTTGGAACCATTTTTTAACTTTTATAATATCTACTCCACATTTTCTCAAATATGCTGCAGCTTCAAATGTTCTAACACCTGTTTTAAATGTAAAGTTTTTTGTATCCATCATAATTCCAGCATATAAACCTTCTGTCTCAATTTGTGTTAAATTAATATCATTCTCTGAATATTCAATTAACTCTGTTACTAGTTCACATGCAGAAGATGCATATACTTCATGGAATGTAAGAATTGCATTATCTATAAAATCTGTACTTCTTCTATGATGGTCTATTATAACTATTTTATTAGTTTTTTCTAATAACTCTGGTACTTCTACATAAGTATTTTTATGAGTATCTACTACAACTAGCAATGTGTCTTGTGTTATTTTTTGTAATGCATCATCTTTACCTATTATAGCTTTTTGATATTCTTCATCTTCCTTAGCAGTTTTAAAGAAAGTTTCTAATCCTACTCCTGTAGTATTATTAACAATATTTGCCTCTTTTCCTATTGTTTTTGCTAATCTATAAACACCTAAGCTTGCTCCCATTGCATCTATATCACTATTTGTATGTCCCATAATTAAAACATTTTGTGATTCTGAAATAAGTTCTTCTAATGCATGAGCTACTATCCTTGCTTTAACTTTTGTTCTCTTTTCTAATTCTTGTGTTCTACCACCAAAGAAAACATATTTTCCATCTTTTCTAAGTATTGCTTGATCTCCACCTCTTCCTAAAACTATATCAATCATTGCTTGTGCTGATTTATATTTTTCATAGTTAGAAGGTTTATCTGTTTCTATTGCAATACTTAAAGTAGATTGCATTTTCCCAGGTATTGATATTTCTTTTATTTTATCAAGTATTTTAAATTTTTCTTCTTCTAATTTTTGTATATACTTTTGTTCCATTAATAAAATAAAAGTATCTCTTTCTGATTTTATTATTAATCCCTCAAATTCATTTGCCCAATCATATAGACTTCTTTCTATTTGAGCTGTTAATCCTGGTTTTTCCTCATCGGAAATTCTCTGCATTATTTCTTCATAGTTATCTATCATAATAATTCCAACACATAATTTTGAATTATTATAATCTTGTTCTAATTCTACATTTTTTGTTTCATCTATAAAATATAATGTAGCCATATATTCATTTTCTTTATTTTTTTCTTTTGTTTTTACAAATTCTCCTAATACTTTATAATTTTTGTCTCCGATTTTAATTTTTTTAAGAATTAAATCTTCTAACTCTTTTTTATCTGTTTCGCTACCATTTTCTATCTCTAATTTTATTTCTTTTACTATATTGTTTAAATAAGTATTTATATCTATATTAGCAAATTCATGTATAAATTTAGAACTTTTCCATATTATATTACCATCTGTTTCTACTATTACTAGTGGAAATGGTGAATTTATTAATGTACTTTTTGCAGCAGTATCTACTGTTAAAGTTAAATCTTTTATATGTTCTGATAGTTCAACTTTTCTTTTGTTATTTGTCCAATACGCGTACATAACTACTAATATATATCCTATTACTGCTGGTGTGATAAATTTAACTTCATAAAAGCATAGTAGTATTAATAATATTGCTATAATAATTAAATATATTTTTGTCTTTGATACTAATTTATCAAAGTTTTTTCTATTTGTATTATTCGGCATAAATTTCTCCTTTTATATTATTCATTAACAGTTTCTATTTTACTCTTTTTAAGCATAATTGTCAAATTTAATTAATCTTTTTATTTGTTACAAAATATAGAAAAATCCAGTTTATAACAAGAATTTTATGATTTCTATATTATAGACTGGATGGTTCTATTTATTATTTTAATTTGCTGATAAAACATATGCTGTATCAGGTGTTTTTCCATCTCCTGATATTACTTTTAATGTATCTTTTATTGTAAAACATCCTAATACGTTACTTCCATGTGAACAATCAATTACATCTTTCCCCCTTACATTAACTATATTACCGCTTATAGAATCTAATATTGAATCATATACATATCTTATACTTATATGATATATATCTCCACTAACATTTCCACATGATCTTGATGCCATAAAATAGTGAGAGAATATATTTATCATAGAAAGTTCTTGTAATCTATTATAATCTTCTAAATAGTTTGAATCTGGTCCTTTACATCCTGTATTAATTCCATTTAGTCCTAAACTAGAAGTATTTTCTGCATTTTTATTTGTTGGATTACTTCCTACACATCTTACGTCTGTTGCATATGTAGTATTTAAATATGTTCTTGCAGTATTATTTAAAGTTGTAATTGCATTATTATAAGCATTTCTTCCACTAAGAT
>JAAZCX010000043.1 GCA_012513065.1 Clostridiaceae bacterium
GGCAGTAACGAGAATAATAATAGGTTAATTAGACGCTGAATTTCAAAAAGGAATATCAATAGAAGATATAAGCACAAATATATAAACAAAATAGTTGGGAGTGGACACTTAATACTTTAATTTGCATAAGTAACGCATTGGGATGTTTTTATGTCAATAGTATTTGAAAATGTCTCAATTTTTCTAAAACATAAGCGGGAAAATTTATTCCAATTTCCTTTTGACAATTTTAAATTATTTGATTTATTTATATGTCGTAATTATTATTAATTTTCAAAAAATGAAAATTAATAATAATACTCCTAAAGGTAACAAATAATTTTAAAATTGTCAAAAGTTTTCTCGGCATAAAAGTCCGTTAAGCATACACTCGATTTGTGTGTGCTTTTTCTATTTGTTTTTTAAAACTCGCAACTTTCCATGGGTGGTTCATAGGTGGAACGTATTTTTTCCTTACCTTAATTTCAGGTACTTCATCAAATTCTTTAGAAAACCTTTCGTTTCTAGATAATTCTTTTAATTCATAAACTTTTTCATCTATAGTAACTAACAACTCGCCTTTAAAAGCTTTGATAACTAATACTTCAGTTTTGGGTCTAAAACATTTTAATTCATTATTTAAATATGGTTGATAATATTTATTCTTATATTTTATTGCATTTCCACTATCTGTTTTTCTTGGAGTAAGAACAGCTAATGTGTAATTGATTTTTTCGTCACTTGGAGATGTTTCAAATGCACTGGAAAATTTCTTATAATCCATAGCAAATTTGCTATTAAATTTAGGAATAAATATCTCAGTTAAATATTTATTTGCTTCTTCTAATGTATTGATTCCGTTTAATTTAAGTTCATTAATAAGTCTTCCTTGGAAAGTCCCATTAGTTCTTTCTATTAGGCCTTTTGCTTGTGATACACTAGTTGTTTCTAATGCAATACCTAACTGCTTACAAGCATAACCAAATTGTGTTAAAACATCTTTTTCTGATACTCTCTTATCTGGATTTAGAGAGATGTAGTTAAATACTGTTCTATTATCAGTTAGAAATTTATATGGTATACCATAATTAGTTAAAATTTGGTATTTAACTGTATAATATCCATTCAAAGTTTCTTGGTAATCAAAGTATCCTCCGACTACAGTAGAAGTGGCTTTATCTATTGCTAAATGAAGACAGGTTTTTTTATCTCCAAACCATAAATGTATTGAACCATCCATTTCAATTATTTCTCCAAAATATTTTGGTTTTTCACCTCTAGGATGTGAATCTTCTAACGATATTTCGTGATTAATAATTGTTTCAATTTGTTCATCACTCATTGCTAGATTAATTTTCTTTTCTTTTTGTAATTGTTGTTTTTTAAATTCTTTTTTAGTTCTTTTTCTTGCTTTAGGAGATAGTATACCTGCTTTAGTTAAATGGTTATAAACATATTTATACGATATATCTAATTTTTCATCTTCAATCAGATACTCATGAAAATGTCTAAAATTAAACTCTTGATATTTAGTGGTATAAAGTAGTACAATATCTTCGGAGATAGATTTATCTAGTGTCTTTGTAGGATATTTTCCGCGATTGCCGTGGATAAAGCTAGATTTGCCTTTCTCCTTATAAATAATAATAAGACGATCTACTTGTCTTCTTGATATATTTAATTTCAAAGCAACTTTATTTTTATTACCACCGTGATCTACTAACTCCTTAATAGTTTCATATTTTTCTTGTTCATTCATTCTTAGATTTACCTTTCTCATTTATACCACCTCAAGTGGCATATTATATATTATTTTGAGACATTTTCAAATACTAACACTTAAGACATTATCATATGCTAAGCATAATTCAAAGAAATAATTTTTTCAAATACTTGAAGAAGTTATTTTTTTATTGTATAGTTATTATAGTAAACCATGTACTTATTAAGGAAGTGAGTTATGCAAGGATATCTATTACCAGTATGTTCAATATTTTTTTCAATTCTGTTATTAATAGTTTATTTTTCAAAAAAAAGATTAAATTTATTAGAAAATAAAATATTTTCTATAATGTTAATAGTATCATTAATAGATAGTATTTTAGTAACTATTTTACAATTAAGAGGTTTTTATTTAAGTGATTTTACAATTGAAATATTAAATAAGCTTGATTTCATTCAATTAATTATTTTTAATACATGTTTATTTTTATATACTTTTCTCATCACGGTTGATAAAAATGAACATAGCAATAAAGTGAAAATTATCTATAATTCATCCATTATTATTACTGTTGTAGCTATCATCATAATGTTGACTTTAGATGTAAATACAATGATTATTAATGCTGATAAAATGTCAGTATCAGGCTCTAGCGTATTTGCTGTAATTTTTACAGGCGCGTTATTTATTTTATCAGCAGTTTTTGTAACATTATTTAATTTGAAAAAATTAAGTACAAAACATATTCCCATGTTCGTTTATATAGGTTTAGCTTTATTTTTAATAAATATTTATATTGCAAATCCATATTTAATCGTTATATCAATCTCAATAACATTTATAAATTATGTAATGTACTTCACCATTGAAAATCCTGATTTAAAAATGCTTAGTGAAGTAATGTTAAATAAAGAGCAAGCTGAAAAAGCCAATAGAGCCAAAAGTGATTTTATAACAAGTATGTCTCATGAAATAAGAACCCCTTTAAATGCTATTATTGCTTTTAGTGAAGAAATTAAAAAAGAAGAAACTTTAGAAGCTGCAAAAGAAGATGCTGATCAAGTAATTAAATCAAGTTTTATATTATTAGAGACAGTGGGTGGGATTTTAGATATATCAAAAATCGAATCAGGCAGTGTTGAGATAAATAAGTCGATTTATGACCCTCGAGAATTATTTGAAACCATAAGTAGCTTAATAAGAGTAAGAACCAAAGAAAAAGGTTTAGATTTTAATATGAATTTACCTCAAGATTTACCAAATCAATTATATGGAGATAAAACCAATATTCAAAAAATATTAATGAATTTATTATCAAATGCTTATAAATATACAGAACAAGGCCAAGTAAACTTTGATGTATCATGTATTAATCAAAAAGGAATCAGTAAATTAATAATATCAGTAGAAGATACAGGTAGGGGAATAAAACCGGAAAATATTGATAAATTATTTGTTAAATTTAGCCGTTTAGATGAATATCGAAATACAACCTTAGAGGGAACTGGACTAGGTCTTGCTATTACTAAAAGATTAGTTGAATTAATGAATGGAAAAATAACCGTTCAAAGTATTTATGGAAGTGGATCAAAATTTACCGTCTTTTTAAATCAAGAAATAAGAAATGATCATCATAAAGTAATAAAAAACAAGAATATTAATGAAAACAATTTAGATATTAATTATCAAAATTATCATGATAAAAAAATATTGGTAATAGATGATAATAATATTAATTTAAAAGTAGCTGAAAAATTATTAAAAAAATATAATCTTA
>JAAZCX010000044.1 GCA_012513065.1 Clostridiaceae bacterium
TAGAAGTATTTTCTGCATTTTTATTTGTTGGATTACTTCCTACACATCTTACGTCTGTTGCATATGTAGTATTTAAATATGTTCTTGCAGTATTATTTAAAGTTGTAATTGCATTATTATAAGCATTTCTTCCACTAAGATTTACTATTCCTAATGAAACTGTTGATATAATTTGAAGTCCATATCCTTTTGCATTATCTTTTTCATAAAGAACTCTACAATTTATAACACCATTAGTTCCTATACTAGATACTCCTGTATCATATTTTACATAGTCTCCACCTTTTAAATTAGATAAAGATACTTGTACTGTTAGTGCATTTGATATTGTTTCTTTTTTATTACCAACATTATCTACTGACAATACATGTAGATAGTATGTTCCTGATGTTGTAGTTGATAAGCTTATTGTCTGAGGATTACTACTAAATGTTCCTCCTTTATAACTTGCTTGGTTTGTTCCTATTTCTGATGCAGTTGTATTATATACATATTTACAATTATTTATATTTATTCCAATTTGATTATCAATATGTGTTACTGTTGCTGTTATTGAGTTTTCTATATCTGTTGCTGTACTATTTAAGATAATGGTTGCTTCAGATAGTATGATATTTTCTACTGTTCCTAAATATTTTATTTTTATATTCTTATTTTCTTCTTTTTCAACTAAAAATACATATTTACCTTCTACTGTTATATTTGAACTTTCTTCTGATATTGTTTTTATGTCTTTTTGTTCTATTATTCCTTTATTTTTTATATGTTCTAAATATGTACCTACTGGTGTTGGTCCTTGTTCATTTACATATAATGTACCTTTTTCTAATTCCAATTTATCAGTTATTTCTGCTATTTTCTGCTCTTCTTTAACTCTTTTTGCTCTTGAAATTAGTCCATCTTCTCCCATTATTGCATTAATACCTATTCCTGCTAATATTATTAGTATTATTATTGTAATTACTAATGCTATTAATGTTATACCTTTGTTATTCCAATCTTCTTTTTCTTTTGAATTTTTCATATTATTTATCCTCTCATTTTTATTATAATTTTACACATATGTTCTTCTTTTGTCAATTCTTTATTTTATTGTTTCTATAATTTTAGCACATTCATCATAAATTTCTTTTTCATTAATTTTAATTTTTCTATTTTCCATTAAAATATTTCCATTTACGATTGTTGTTATTACATTTATTCCTTTTGCATTATAAACTATATCTGAGCATAAATCATTTATAGGGCTTGTTACCGCATCTTCTAAATTTAATATTATTAAATCTGCATCTTTACCTTCTTCAATACTACCTATTTTATTTTCTAATCCTAAAGTTTTAGCACCATTAATAGTTGCCATTTTTAATACTTCATATGCTGGTATCTCTGTTGCATCTTCTTTTTGTCCTTTTTGTAACAATGCTGTAAATTTCATTGTTTCAAATAAATCTAAATTACTTCCACTTCCTTGCCCATCTGTTCCAAGTGATACATTTATTCCTTTTTTAATCATTTCTGATATATCAGCAATTCCACATCCTAATTTCAAATTACTAATTGGACAATGTGAAACACTTATATCTAATTTTGATAATTTTTCTATATCTTGTTTATTTAATTTTACACAATGTGCAAGTATCGTTTTTATATCTTTAAATTCTTGTTCAATTATTTTTATTGGTTCTTCTTTATATAATTCTTTTATATCTTCTACTTCTTTTGTATTTTCACAAAAATGCATGTGGAGTAATAATTCATTTTTCTTTGCAAATTCAATGCATTTTTCCACATATTCTTTACTAGATGTGTATAATCCATGTATTCCAACATTAAAAGTTATTAATTCTTCTTTTTTACTATATTCATTTAAAACTTTTTCTAATTCTTCAAATCTCTTTTTCCCTTCGTCTTCATTATTCATATCCATCAAAGTTCTTGTTGTTTGAATACGTATTTTGCAATCTAATGCAGCTTTTATTATTTCTTCTGTCATTGAATACATATCATTTATAGTAGTACATCCTGTTTTTATCATTTCTATAAATGATAACATTGATGCATAATATATATCTTCTTTTGTCAATTTATCTTCCATAGGCCATATTTTCTTTGTTAACCAATCTTGAAGTGCATATCCATCGACTGTTTCTCTAAAAATACTCATAGGAACATGACTATGTGTATTTATCAATCCTGGCATTACTACTTTTCCTGTAGCATCAATTATTTTACTATTTTCTTCTACTTTTATATTTTTTCCTATTGTTTTGATTTTATTATTTTCTATTTCAATATCAATATCTTCTTCTATTTTTTCTCTATTTTTACTCATAGAAATTATAGTAGCATTTTTTATATAAATTTTCATATTTTATTTCCTTTTCTATCCTATTATTTTCTTTTATATAATTATATATTTCTTTAAGTCTTTTGTAAATAAAAAGTATAGAATACTTTCTATACTTTTTAACTTTATTAATATTTTAATTACTGTAATGTTATAATTGCTAATCCATTTCCTGCTCTTTGAGCATTAGATGAACTCTGAGCATTTAAAGTTGGAGATATGTATCCACATCCGCCTCCGCATCCGCTTCCATATGAATTGTTTAATCCATATCCACCGCAATATCCTGCTCCTGCTCCAACTCCTGCTCCTACTCCAAAATACATTTTATTGCCTAAATATGGAATTCCTGATGGAGTTCCTCTTACATTTGTTGGAGCATATCCTCCGTCTCCGCCAGAAGCTGATTTTATTGGATCTCCTCCATTTGTTCCTCCTCCAGAACCTCCTTGAATTGCAACTGTGCATATTTTTCCACTACTATCGTATCTAAAGTTTGACGAAGCTCCTCCGCCACCACCTGCTACTATTAGTACTTTTGATATATTTGCAGCTCCAATTGATGATAATGTTCCATCTTGTGTTGCTATATGTGTTAATCCTCCTCCTGAAGCAAATGTTGTATTTCTTCCAGCTGCTCCATCGTTAGAGTAATATCCTCCTGATCCTCCATTATATCCTCCTGCTCCATTACTAGTTGATGTAGTAGTATTTCCACTTCCACCAACTCCTATATATAAAATTGTACCTTTTTCTAAATATACTGTACCTGATGAGTATCCTCCCTTTCCACCAGATGTTCCTCCAAGTGCTCCTCCTTGAGCTCCATATACTTCTAATTTATATGTTCCACTAATATACATTGCTTATTTTTAATTTTCAATATTTGTATATGAAATGTAATATTGTAACATATTTTTAACATATAAAATAAAAAGAAAGTCTAAAAAGACTTTCTTTTTATTATTTTATTTTTCTACATTTTCTGTAGTTGTACCTTCTTCTTGTTCTTGTTCATTACTTTCTTCTTGTTCTGTACTTATATGTGTATTTCTATATTTTGCAAGTCCAGTTCCGGCAGGAATTAATTTACCAATAATAACGTTTTCTTTTAATCCTATTAATTCATCTACTTTTCCTTTAATTGCTGCTTCTGTTAATACTCTTGTTGTTTCTTGGAAAGATGCTGCTGATAAGAAACTATCTGTTGCAAGAGATGCTTTTGTAATTCCTAATAATACTCTCTTACCTGTTGCTGGTCGTTTTCCTTCTTCTACAGCTTTTTTATTAATATCTTCAAATTCATACATATCAATTAAAGATCCTGCAAACATATTAGTATCTCCATTATCTTCGACTCTTACTTTCTTAAGCATTTGTCTACCAATTACTTCGATATGTTTATCATTAATATCAACACCTTGATTACGATAAACTTTTTGTACTTCTTGAACTAAGTAATTATATACACCTTCAGATCCTTTTATTGCTAATAATTCATTTGGATTAATAGATCCTTCTGTTAGAGGTGTTCCTGCTATTACTTGATCTCCCTCTTTTACTCTTAATTTAGATCCGAATGGAATAACATAAGTTTTACTATCATCTTTTGATGTAACAACAATGTTCTTTCTCTTCTTTTCTTCTGTTATTTTAACTGTTCCATCTATTTCAGAAATTATTGCTAATCCCTTTGGTTTTCTAGCTTCAAATAACTCTTCAACTCTAGGAAGACCTTGAGTAATATCGGCAACACCGGCAACACCACCAGAGTGAATTGTTCTCATTGTAAGCTGTGTACCAGGCTCACCAATAGATTGTGCTGCTATAATTCCTACTGTTTCACCAATGTTAACTTCTTCACGGCTAGCTAATCCCATACCATAACATTTAGCACATACTCCATATTTAGTTCTACAACCAAATACTGAACGTACTTTTACTGTTTCGATACCTGCTTCAACTATCTTATCTGCTGCTTTATCGTTAATCATTGTATCTGTATCTACTATTATCTCTCCTGTTTTAGGATCTACAATATTATCTAATGGATAACGTCCAATCAATCTTTCTTGTAAAGTTTCAATTATTTGATTTCCATCTTTAATTGCTGATAATTCAATTCCATCGTGGCTTCCACAATCATGATCTCTTACGATAATATCTTGTGAAACATCTACTAGTCTTCTTGTTAGGTAACCAGAATCGGCTGTTCTTAAAGCTGTATCTGATAAACCTTTACGAGCACCATGGGCAGAAATGAAGTATTCTAAAGCATCTAATCCCTCTCTAAATGAAGATTTGATAGGAATTTCTACTGTTTTACCAGTAGTACTTGCCATAAGTCCACGCATACCTGCAATTTGTTTTAATTGGTCTAAGTTACCACGAGCTCCAGAATCTGACATCATAAATACTGGGTTTAATGCTGTAAAGTTTGCTTTCATTGCATCTTTTACATCATTTGTTGCTTTTTCCCATATTTTAATAACTGATTGATATCTCTCTTCTTCAGTAATCAAACCACGTTTATATTGTTTTAATACATTATCAACCTCTACTTGAGCTGCTGTTAATATTTCTTTTTTAGCTTCTGGTACTTTAACATCTTCTATAGAAACTGTTATACCACCAGTTGTTGAATATTTGAAACCAGTTGATTTAATATAGTCTAATAATTCAGCTGAACGATTTAATCCATATTGATTTATGCTCATCTCTATTATTTTTCCTAATTTCTTTTTGTTTACAACAAAATTAATTTCTGGTTCAAATTCATTTTCAGGATTAGATCTATCAACAAATCCCAAATCTTGTGGAATACCTTTATTATATATAATTCTACCAACTGTTGTTTGTACTTTTTTATGTTTTTCGTTTCCTTCTTCATCAATTTTAGTCATACGAACAAATATATTGGCATGCATTCCTAATTCTTTATTTTCATATGCAATTATTGCTTCTTCTGGAGATGAGAAATAATTATTTTCTCCTATTTCTCCTTCAACTCCCATTGTTAAATAATAACTTCCTAAAATCATATCTTGTGTAGGAACTGTTACTGGCTTACCATCTTGTGGTTTTAATAAGTTATTTACAGATAACATTAAATATCTTGCTTCTGATTGTGCTTCTGGTGATAATGGAACGTGAATTGCCATTTGATCACCGTCGAAGTCAGCGTTGAAAGCTGTACATACTAATGGGTGTAATTTAATTGCTCTACCTTCTACTAATACTGGTTCAAATGCTTGGATACCAAGTCTATGTAGTGTTGGAGCACGGTTTAACATTACTGGATGATCTTTAATAACATCTTCTAGTATATCCCATACTTCTGGACGTAATCTTTCTACCATTCTCTTTGCATTTTTAATGTTGTGTGCTATTCCTCTTCCTACTAATTCTCTCATTATAAATGGTTTGAATAATTCAACAGCCATTTCTTTTGGAAGACCACATTGATATAATTTTAATTCTGGTCCTACAACGATAACTGAACGTCCTGAATAGTCAACACGTTTTCCAAGTAAGTTTTGACGGAAACGTCCTTGTTTTCCTTTAAGCATATCTGATAATGATTTTAAAGGTCTATTTCCTGCACCTGTTACTGGGCGTCCACGTCTTGAGTTATCAATTAAAGCATCTACTGATTCTTGAAGCATTCTTTTTTCATTTCTTTTAATGATTTCTGGTGCTCCAAGTTCAATTAATCTTCTTAAACGATTATTTCTGTTTATAACTCTTCTATATAAATCATTTAAATCAGATGTTGCAAATCTACCACCATCTAATTGAACCATTGGTCTTAACTCTGGTGGAATTACTGGAACAACATTCATTATCATCCATTCTGGTCTATTTCCAGATAATCTAAATGATTCAACAGTATCTAATCTTTTAACTAATTTAGCTTTCTTTTGCTCACTTGCGCCTTCTAATTCTTTTTTCAATTTTTCTGCTAATTTATCTAAATCTATTTGTTTTAATAATTTTTCTAATGCTTCTGCTCCCATTTCAGCTTTGAAACTTCCGCTTCCATATTTTTCAACTGCTTCATGGTATTCTTTTTCAGTTAATACTTGACTTTTTAATAATCCTGAAGTTCCTTTATCTGTTACTATATAAGATGCAAAATATACAACTTTTTCTAGATTTCTTGGTGAAATATCTAACACTAAAGCAACTCTGCTTGGGATTCCTTTGAAATACCAAATATGAGCAACTGGAGCTGCAAGTTCGATATGACCCATTCTTTCACGTCTAACTTTTGATTTAGTTACTTCAACGCCACATCTATCGCAAACTATTCCTTTATAACGTACTCTTTTATATTTACCACAGTGACATTCCCAATCTTTTGTTGGTCCAAATATTCTTTCACAGAATAAACCATCTTTTTCTGGTTTTAGAGTTCTGTAGTTAATAGTCTCTGGTTTTTTTACTTCTCCCTTTGACCATTCTCTTATTTTTTCATCTGATGCTAATCCTATTTTTATTTTATCAAAAATTTCTAATTCATCCACTTTTTCAGCTGGCCCCCCTGATTTTAATTTTATTATTTTGTTTCTTAGAAATTTAAAAATATTCCATTGCACGAACAATATATTTTGTCTATTTTTAATTTTCTAAGAAACTCTATTAAATTAAATTTATTTTCTTTTATAAGTTTTCATCTTCTATATTATCTTCTGATAAGTCTTCTTCAAATATAGAATCATCTTCTTCATCTAATTCTTCAAATAACTTATCTGAATCTTCTGTATCTAAAAGCAATTCTTCTGTTTCTTCGTCTGTATCAATATATCCGTTTTCTAATTCGCTTTCATCTACAATACTTTCTCCAACTTTAGCTTCTTCATAATCAATACCCTCATCAATGTCTTCTTTTAATTCTAATTCTTTATCATCTTCTGAATATAAGCGTATATCTAATCCTAAAGATTGAAGTTCTTTAATTAATACTTTAAAGCTTTCAGGAACTCCTGGCTCTGGAACGTTTTCACCTTTTACAATAGCTTCATATGTTTTTACACGTCCTACAACATCATCTGATTTTACAGTTATCATTTCTTGAAGTGTATACGCTGCACCATATGCTTCTAATGCCCAAACTTCCATCTCACCAAAACGTTGTCCACCAAATTGTGCTTTACCACCTAAAGGTTGTTGTGTAACTAAAGAATATGGTCCAGTTGAACGAGCATGAATTTTATCATCTACTAAATGATGTAGTTTAAGCATATACATAACACCAACAGTAATTGGATTATCAAATTCTTCACCTGTACGTCCATCATGTAAAATTGCTTTACCATCTGTTCTTAATCCTGCTTGAGATAATAATTCTTTAATTTCTTCATCTGTCGCACCATCAAATACTGGTGTTGCAACTTTCCATCCTAATACTTTTGCTGCCATACCTAAATGAACTTCTAATACCTGTCCTAAGTTCATACGAGATGGAATACCTTGTGGGTTTAATACTATATCTACTGGTGTACCATCTTCTAAGAATGGCATATCTTCTACTGGTAATATTCTTGAGATAACACCTTTGTTACCATGACGTCCAGCCATTTTATCACCAACAGAAATTTTTCTCTTTGTTGCGATATAGCAACGAATTACTTGATTTACACCAGGACCTAATTCATCAGAATTATCTCTAGTAAATATTTTTACATCTACAATTGTTCCTGCTTCTCCATGAGGTACTCTTAATGATGTATCTCTTACTTCTCTTGCTTTTTCTCCAAAGATTGCACGAAGTAATCTTTCTTCTGCTGTTAATTCAGTTTCTCCTTTTGGTGTTACTTTTCCAACTAATATGTCACCAGATCTTACTTCTGCACCAATTCTTATGATACCATTTTCATCAAGATCTTTTAAACTGTCATCTCCAACATTTTGAATATCTCTAGTTATTTCTTCTGGTCCAAGTTTTGTATCTCTACATTCACAATCATATTCTTCAATATGAATAGAAGTATAAACATCTTCTTTAACTAATCTTTCACTAATTAATACAGCATCCTCGTAGTTATAACCTTCCCAAGTTGTAAATGCAATAAGTACATTTCTTCCAAGTGCCATTTCTCCATCTTTTGTAGATGGTCCATCTGCTAAAATATCTCCTGCTTTAACCTTTTCTCCTCTTGTTACAAGTGGTCTTTGGTTTATACATGTACCACCATTAGTTCTTTTGAATTTACGTAATTTGTAAGTATCAATTTCATCTTTTTTATTACGTACTTTTACTTCATCAGCTGATACTTTTTCTACTATACCATCATTTTTAGCAGTAACAGTTATTCCTGAGTCTTTAGCTGCTCTATATTCTATACCTGTTCCTACTATAGGTGATTCTTGTATTAAAAGTGGAACTGCTTGACGTTGCATGTTAGATCCCATTAATGAACGTTTAACGTCATCATGCTCTAAGAAAGGAATCATTGCTGCTGCAACTGAAACTAATTGTTTTGGTGAAACGTCAATATAATCTACTTCACTTGCATCTACTTCTGTTATCTCTGCTTTATGACGTACACGAATTCTCTTATTTACAAATTTTGAATTTTTATCTAAAGGTTCTGATGCTTGAGCAATAATGTAATTATCTTCTTCATCAGCTGGCATATATTCTACTGTATCTGTTATTTTTCCTTTTTCTTTATCTATTTTTCTATATGGTGTTTCAATAAATCCATATTCATTTATTACTGCAAAAGAAGATAACGCTGAAATAAGTCCAATGTTTGGTCCTTCTGGAGATTCAACTGGGCAAAGTCTTCCATAGTGAGTATAATGAATATCACGTACTTCAAATCCTGCTCTTTCTCTTGATAAACCACCAGGTCCTAATGCTGAAATTCTTCTTTTATGTGTAAGTTCAGATAATGGGTTTGTTTGATCCATAAATTGTGATAATTGAGAACTTCCAAAGAATTCTCTTATTGATGATGTAATAGGTTTTGTATTAATTAATGTTTGTGGTGTTACTATATCTAAGTCTTGTATTGTCATTCTTTCACGAACAACTCTTTCTAATCTTGTTAAACCAATTCTAAATTGATTTTGTAGTAATTCACCAACACATCTAATACGTCTATTTCCTAAATGATCTATATCATCAATATTTCCAACTCCATGATCTAAATTTAATAAATAACTTATAGAAGCTATAATATCTTCATTAGTAATATGTTTTGGAATTAATTCTTCTTTTCTTTCTTTTAATACTTTGTGTAAGTCTTTTTTATCAGTAGTATCTAATATTGATTTTAATACTTCATAATTTACTTCTTCTTTAAAGTGTAAATCAGAAATATCAACATCAGTTACTACTTTATGGATATTAACTGTTCCATTACCGATAATTCTTACTTTACTTTCTCCAACTTTAATATCTACGATATTTAGTCCAGTATTTTGAATATCTTCTGCTACTTCTTTAGAAATAACATTACCTTTTTCTACTAATACTTCTCCTGTTTGAGGATCAATAATATCTGTAAATGCTGCTTTTCCAGTAATTCTAGAAGATAAACTTAATTTTTTATTAAATTTATAACGTCCAACTTTTGCTAAATCATATCTTCTTTCATCAAAGAATAATCCATTAAATAAATTTCTAGCTGCATCAACAGTTGGAAGTTCTCCTGGTCTTAATTTTTTATAAATTTCTATTAATGCTTCTTCTTGTGTTTTTATAGCATCTTTTTGAATTGTTGCAGTTAATTTTGATTCTTCTCCAAATAAATCTACTATTTGTTCATCTGTTACTATTCCTATAGCTCTTAATAAACATGTAACTGGAATTTTTCTTGTTCTGTCAACTCTTGCCCAGAATATATCATTTCCATCTGTTTCATATTCAATCCAAGCACCACGAATAGGCATAACAGTTGAAGTAAATATTTTCTTTCCTGTTTTATCAAATTCAGATGCATAGTAACATCCTGGTGAACGAACTAACTGACTAACTACAACTCTCTCAGCACCATTTATGATGAAAGTTCCACTTTCTGTCATTAATGGGAAATCTCCTAAGTAAATTTCTTGTTCTTTTATTTCTCCTATTTCACGGTTAATTAGACGCACCTTAACATGTAATCTTGTTGAATAAGTTGCATCTTTTTCTTTTGCTTCCTCTACTGTGTATTTTGTTTTTTCTTCCATGTAATAATCGAAAAATTCAAGAACTAAATTTCCTGTGTAATCTACGATTGGTGAAATATCTTGTAATACTTCTCCTAATCCTTGTTCAATAAACCAATCGTAAGAATCCTTTTGGACCTTAATTAAATTTGGCATTTCTATAAAATCGCCAATTTTCGCAAACGTTTTACGTGTGCATTTTTCATGTTTGATATCTTTTATCAAAACAAATCACCCCTATTTTGAATTTAAAGCAGATTTGAATTTATGCATAAACAAAGAAAAAGTTTATGCTACTTTTGTGAATATAATTTATTTGAAAAAGAAGTCCTTCTCGTTAAAACTTTAACTTTATAAAGTTTAAGTTTTACTGCTCAAAAAAACTTATCCCCCTAAGTAAAATTTATACAATTCCTCTTCTTTTTAATTTACATAAATTGTACGAAGACGCAAAATCCCCCTATACCCTTCTATTATATATTTTTTCCTATATACTTGTCAATACTTTTTCATTAATTTTTACCAGTTTTATCCACTTTTTTTATGTTGTTTTTCATTGCTCTTTTATTTTTTTATCGTTGACTTTTTTTAGTTCTTATAGTAGAATAATTTTCAATTTATGAATATTATTAAAAGGAGTTTTTTATGTTAGTTAAATATTTATTAGTATTTTTTGTATCAATGGTTCCACTTATTGAATTAAGAGGTTCTGTCCCAATTGGATTAAGTAATTTATTTGGAAGTCCTATTGATGTACTTCCTCTTTATATAATTTGTATTTTAGGAAATATGCTTCCAGTTCCATTTATATTTTTCTTTGCAAGAAAAATATTGGTTTGGGGATCTAATAAAAAATTTATAGGAAAATTTTTCAGATTTTGTTTAGAAAAAGGCGAAAAAGGCGGTAAAAAATTACAAGAAAAAGCTGGACGTGGTTTATACTTTGCATTATTTTTATTTGTAGGTATTCCACTTCCTGGTACAGGTGCATGGACAGGTACTCTTGCTGCAAGTCTTTTAGATATGGATTTCAAGAAAAGTTCTATTGCAATTATGGCAGGTGTAGTTCTTGCAGGAATTATTATGGGATTAGCTTCAATGGGAGTATTTGGTGCATTAGGTGCTATCTTAAGTTAAATATTATAAAAAAAGTTCTAGGAATGTTGAATCCTAGAACTTTTTTATTTAATTTTATATTTCTACTGTTTAATTTGTTTTCTATAATCTATATAATCTTCAACAATTACTTTTATTATAGCTATTACTGGAACTGCTAAAAACATTCCAATAATTCCAAAATATGCCCCTCCTACTGTTATAGCTAATATAACTAATAATGGATTTATTTTTAAAGAATTTCCTACTATTTTTGGATTAATAATATTTGCATCAATTTGTTGTAATATTGTTACAATAATTAGCATCCATATTGCTTGTGGTATTCCTCCTGTAAATACTGTGATGATACCTGCTATAATTACAGCAATAATTGCTCCAACATATGGTATTAAATTAAATACTCCTATCATAAATCCTAATAAGATTGCATATTTTATTCCTAATATGCTCATTGCTACTGATGTTAGTATTCCTACTACAAATGCATCTAATAATTGACTAGATAAAAAGTGGAAAAATATTTCATTTGTTCTGTCAAAATATTTGCTTAAACTTTTATATGTCTTATCACTAAATGTTACTTCCGCTAATCTTTTAATAAATCCAATTATTTGAGATCTACTATTTAATATATATATTGAAACAATTATAGCTACAAATATATCAAATACTTTAGTAGCTGCAGTTAATGCTCCTTGTGCATATTGTGTTAGTAGTTCAACATTAATTATTTGTTTAATATCTATATTTTCTATTTCTTTCATTATTCTTGTTATCACTTCTGTTTTCCAGAAAGAATCTTCAGGTAATTCATTAATATTTTTAACTGCAATATCGTAATAATATCCAAAATTATTAGCTAAATCTATAATACTTTGTATAATTGGTGGAAATATAAAGTTTATTAATATTATTATCAATACAAGTACAATCATATATACAGTAAAAATACTTAATGCTCTTGCTTTTTTACTTAGTATTTTTATTTTTTTTGCATTTTTATATGTGTTTTCTATTTTTTTACAAGGAATATATAATATATATGAAATTAATATTCCTGCTGCAAATGGTGCTAATATACTTAACAATCCCTTTAGCCAATTAGTAATCTGTCCTATATTATCAACTGTTTTATAAAAAATAATTGTTGCCATTGCAAATGTGAACCAATATATCCATTTTGTCCAGTTTTTTGTTTTCTTTTCCATACTATATTTCTCCTTATAATTCTATATTTA
The DNA here is from genome assembly GCA_012513065.1 of Clostridiaceae bacterium. Lineage (GTDB taxonomy): Bacteria > Bacillota > Clostridia > TANB77 > CAG-508 > UMGS1663. The sequence goes on from JAAZCX010000044.1 coordinate 12,865, forward strand.
GCTCTATTGGGCAATGATCACTTCCAATTACATTATTATGTATTAAGCTATCTTTTATTTTTTCTTTTATTGATGATGATGTTATAAAATAATCTATTCTCCATCCTACGTTTTTTTCTCTTGCTTTCATCATATAAGACCACCAAGTATAACAATTTTCTTTGTCTGGATATAAATATCTAAAGCTATCTGTAAAACCACTATTTAATAAATTTGATATTTTGTTTCTTTCTTGATCTGTAAATCCAGCACTACTATGGTTTGTTTTTGGATTTCTTAAATCAATATCATTATGAGCTACATTTAAATCTCCACAATAAATTACTGGTTTCTTTTTATCTAACTTTATTAAATATTTTTTTATTTCATCTTCCCATATCATTCTGTATTCTAATCTTTCCAATTCTCTTTTTGAGTTTGGTGTATAACAATTTACTAAATAGAATTTTTCATATTCTAATGTAATAATTCTTCCCTCTTGATCATGTTCTTCTATTCCTATTCCATATGATACAGATATTGGTTTTTCCTTTGTAAATATTGCTGTTCCAGAATATCCTTTTTTTACTGCACTGTTCCAATATTGATAATATCCATCTAAATTAAATTCTATCTGTCCTTCTTGCATTTTTGTCTCTTGTATGCAAAATATATCGCTATTTACTTCATTAAAAAACTCCATAAATCCTTTATTTAAAACTGCTCTTATACCATTAACATTCCATGATATTAATCTCATATTTTTACTTTCTCCTATTTTTCTATTTTGCAATTATAACATATATTTCCATTATATACAAGATACGAATAAAAAAGAAAAACCGCTGTATCAGCGGTTTTAATATTATTAAAATTCATATATATATGCTTCTAAGCTTCTTCTTCCATATTGTAATGCTGCACTATGAGAACCCATATAAACATCTAATTTACTATTTGATATAGCTCCTCCTCTATCTTGTACAACAAACCATCCGCCATTAGGTTTATTTTTTAAAGCTGGGATATAAATAACTGTTCCTATTTTATATCCTTTTCCTGCTGCTACTGTATACCATGCTGTTGCTTTTGCTCCTGATGCTGTAATTCCATTTGTTTTTCCACAACATTTAGCACAAGAGCAATATGCTGATGTATTAAGTGTTCTAACTGTTGGTGTAATTCCTTGTACTTTTTTAGCAAGTGTTGTTGAAGCTGTAAGTGCAGGATTTGAAGCTGCAACTCTTTCTTCTGAAGTTCTTGAAGACACTTGAAGTGTTTTTACTTCTACAATTTTATTAACTGGTTCTTTTATAACTTTTGATGATATTTCTATTTTTTCAATTTCCACATCATTTTGGTATTTTATTTTATAAGTAATTTCTTTTAATCCGTCTTTTCCATTTTGAATGACTTTATTTTGTTTTGTTCCTTCTCCAGTTGCCTCTTTAGTTATTGTTTCATATGGTATTACAACTTGTTCTGTAACTAATTTTTCTATAATTGTTCCATATGAACTTAGTATTTCTTCTTGTGTTATTGCATTTTCTATTTGTGCTTTTTCTTGAATTTCTATATCACCAGTTGAAATTCTAATTGTTTTATTCTCTAAAATTTCTTCACTAAGCTTTGGTGAAACATTTTCTTCAGCTAATAAAGAAATATGGTTTTCTTCTAATATTTCAGACACCTTTGTTTTAGCAGTTAATACTGTCATTTCATAACCATTTGAAAGAATTATTTTGACATTTATTAATTTTGCATTTGATGCCATAACACCTATACTTGTAATACCAATAATTACTAAACTAATAATTAGTATTTTCATTAAAGACACAGATGCTTTATCATTTTTGTTCATAAAAATTTTCCCTCCTTTTTATGCAACAAAGTAATTATACCATTTTTTTCTTTCAGTGTCAAATTTTGTAGATTTTATTTTTTCTTACAGCCACAACGTATTTCTTTTCCATTTTATGTTACATGGTTTTTAAATGCTTATATTATATTATATGTAGCTTGTACCTAAAATATTATTATTTTTTGGAAATTTTGTTAAAAACTTCTAATGCGTTCTTATATGTTTGTTTTGCAACTTCTTCTAAAGTTATTTCTTTAAATTCTGCTATTTTCTCTGCTACAAATTTAACTTTTCTAGAGTCATTTCTAATTCCTCTTTGTGGTTCTGGTGATAAATACGGACTATCTGTTTCTATTAATATTCTATTTAAAGGAACCATTTCTACTATTTCTTTTGCATTTTTTGAATTTTTAAATGTTATTGGTCCTGCAAATGATATATAATAATCCATCTTTAAAGCTTCTTTTACTAATTCTCTATTAAGTGGACAACAATGAAAAATTCCTCTTTTATTTACATTATTATTTTTTAATATTTCAATTGTATCCATAACAGCTTCTCTTGTATGAATAACTATTGGTATATTATATTTATTTGCTAAATCAATTTGTTTCTTAAAAATTTCTTGTTGTATTTCTTTATTTTCTTTATTCCAATAATAATCTAAACCTATTTCACCAATTGCTACTATTCTATTATTTTTATCATTTTGTATAAGTTGTTCTATGTCTTTTATCATACCTTCTATTTCTTCTATTTTTTCTGGTACATCGTTTGGAGAGATTCCACAAATTGAATATATAAATGGATATTTTTCTGCTATTTTTACACTTAATTTTGATGAATTTATATCATATCCAGCACAAATCCATTTAGTAATTCCTTCTTCTTTAGTCTTAATTATTATTTCATCTCTATCTTCGTCAAATTTTTCATCATTATAATGTGAATGTGAATCAAAAAATTCCATTTTACTATTTTTCTCCTTCTTCTGATAATACTACGCACATTGCTGTTGCATATTCTTGTATGTGAGATAGACTAATATCTATTTGTTTTATTTTTAAATGTTTATTATTTAAAAAATATACTCTTGGCTTCTTATTTTCATCTGGTAATATTTCTACATCTGTCCATGTTATTTCATATTTATCATTTAATAATTCAGATATTGCTTTAAATATTGCTTCTTTTGCAGCAAATCTAGCTGCAAAATGCTGATATTTCATTTTCTGTTTATTATTGCAATACAAAATTTCTGAAGGAGTAAATATTTTATTTATAAATTTCTCTCCTAAACTTTCAATAGCTTCTTGTACTCTCTTTACTTCAATAATATCTGTTCCACAAGTAATTTTCAAACTGCATTCTCCTTTTATTAATTAATTATTTATTTTATAAATGATTTCATATTCATTTTTAGTTGTTCATATATATTGTTTAATTCTAAAATTTCTTCCCATTTTTTTTGAAGCTTATATGCCTCTTTATTATTAGTAATTTTTTGTATCCATATTTTTTCAGTAAATTCTAATAATTTTGCTTTTGTCTTTTCAAAATTTGCTGTTTTCTTAAATTCTACATTAATATTATTTAAAAATATTTTTTTATATACTGTTAATATATATGTATATAAATATTCTTTCTCATATAAACAAGATAAATTTATATAGTTTTCTTTATCCTCGTTTGAACTAATAAGTACACTTCCTTGTTTTGTTGCTCCTATTTTTGCAAATTTTGATATTTCACATATATTATCTTTTTCTGACTGTTTACCTTCACTAGAATCAATTTTACAATCATTTGGTAATATACTATATAGTTTGGTAAAATATTCTCCTAATTGTTCGTTTTGATTCCAATCTTCCTTATCTATACCTATATACGAATATGTTAATATTCTTTCTTTTTCTATTTTTGCTTCTTTTGTATCATGATTAGTTCCAATAATATCTTTTATTATTGTTGATAATTCTTTGATATCTCTTAAGCTATTAGTTTGAATTCTTATTTTTTCATTTTCTTTTGTTGAAACAAATAATGGATTTACATTTCTAACTTTATTATTAAAATCTAATACATCTACAATTTCATTTTCATCTCCTAATGTAGTTTTTAAAACTATAAAATATATTCCTGTCTTAAAGCATACTATTTCTAATGTTTTTATATTAAAAAACATTCCATTATTTTCTCCTAATTTTCCTTGGACATCAGGTTCTAATATATACTCGAACATTGTACACTCATTTTGGCAAAGAATTTTAGATTCTAACTCATCATCTAATTCTTCTAATTTTTCCTTTTTGTCATCTGAAAAAGAAAAAGGCCAAAATAAATATTCTCTTACTTCTGATGTAAAATATGTATATAAGTTTAAGTTATCTTCCTTTTCCCATAATTTTAATTTACAATTTTTATCTTTTAATAATTTTAATAAATATTTATCATATTTCTTTTCATCTATTACAAATGGATAAATAAAATATGAATATTGGTTTTTTGTCTTAAGTTCCATATCTTTTTCCCTCCTAAAGAGTAAGAGATGTATAAATATAATATAAATACATCTCTTTTTGTTCTTTTTTATTTTGTATAATAATTAGCATTTATATCTGCTGCCAAATGCCATTTAGAAATGAAGTCTACTAATAATGTATTTTCTAATGTATATGTTGGTTCTACAATAACTTGTCCTTTAGCATCAAGTGCTCCCCATTTTCCATCTTTTTTCACTGCTACATATCCATATTTGTTTTGTTCTGTTGCATCTTCATAAATATAGTCTACAACTACAATTCCTTTTTCGTTTACATATCCATATTTATCATCTTTTTTGCTTAAGAAAATAGTATTAGTTGCTAATATTTCTGTATTTTCTTTTTGTTCTAATTTAAAGTTATAATATTTATATCCATCATTTTCTCTTACACGGATATAATTTTTATCTTTATTAATTTCTGCAATTATTCCAATTGTTTTTACTTCAAAATCTCTATTCATTAATTGTGATTCCATTGTATCTGTTTCAGCTTGTATGAAATCAGCTTCTGATAAATATCTGATATATGTGTAATTAAATCCTACTTTTTCCTCATTATCAGTACTTATAATTCCATATTTGTTATCTTTTTTTGCAATATAATAATTTTCAAATGCATATGTTAAGTCATCATAATTTGCCGCTATTTTTTCTTCTGCGTCTTTATTTACTACTCCATATTTTCCACTATTTTTTACTATTATATTATCACCATCAATTGTTTTAACATCTTCAAATTTACCTTCTAAAAATGCTTGTGATTCATTATTTACTATTTTCCATACATTTGCTTCTTTTACTACATACATACTATTTCCGTATATATTTTTTATTTCATCATATTTTTCTTCTAATGCAATTGATTTATCATAATTTATTATTCCTAATTTTCCTGTTTCATTTTTTACAATAAATCCATTTTCATATTTATCTGTAAGTGCTTGTATTTCTGTATATTTATTTTCAATAATTTCTTTTCCTAAATTATCAACTAATCCCTTTTTCTCATTTACAGTTGTAATATATACTGATTGTGTTCCTATAAGTATTTCAATATTATCTTTAGTACATCCAATTATTTCTTTTCCGTCTAAACTAATTAATCCATATTTTCCATCTTTTTGTACTCTTAATACTTTTTCATACCATAAATTATTATCTTTATCATGATTATAAAGAACTTCTACTTTATCATAATCACTGTATAATTCTACATTTTTTTCATTTATTATTTTTGTATCATATGATGCATTTTCATAATTTACGTTTTCAACACATGCAAATACAGGTTTTGTATTGTCTGGTATTATAATCATTTCATCATGACTTGGATTTATTATTACATTTCCTTTTGTATCAATTACTCCCCATTTTCCATTCTCATATACTGTATAATATGCTAATGTAAATACTTTTTCATTAATGTTTGATTTGTTTTTTAATAATTCATTTATTCCTACGAAAAACATTATAATTACTAATATTGCTATTATTACAGCAATAACTTTTTTTATGTTTAACTTTCCTTCTCCGTTATATCTTCTTCCCTTACTTCGACTCATTTTATTTTTCTCCTTTTCAGAGTATTTTTATATATTTGTTTTTTATACTATATCATATTTTGACATAAAAAAACAAGGTTTTTATACCTTGTTTTATATTTATTTTTATATTTTCATAATAGTATTAATAAAAACGTTTGTATCTACTACAACTCTTATTGGATTAGAAATTATTATTCTCCCTTATTTGCTTTAGTAAGTTCTTAGAATCTGATTTAGTCCATCCTGATTTTTTGGCAGCAGAATGACACTCTTTACATATTTTTTTCCATTCTGGTGTTTTTAGAGTTGTATTAGTTTTTATATTAATTTTTGATGTTGCATTTAATAATGATGTTATCATTGTTTTTATCCTCCTAAAAATCTTAAATATATGCTTCATAAAATTCACCTACTTTATATATATTATTCCTATATATAATAAAATAATACTTTTTTGTTCCACATATAATTAACATAATTATGGTTTTTATTATAACATTTTCCCATAATTTGTCAATAAAAACTTTTCGACAAATTATGCAATTATATGACAATTTGTTATATAAATTTTCTATTTATTTTTAATTCTTGCAACAATAACGCTCATATCATCTTTTGGTATTCCATAATTATTATCTATTGCTTCTTGAAGAATTATATCTGCTATTTTTTGTACATCATCTGTTTCTATTTCTTCTAATAAAAATTTTATCCATAATTCTCTATTTGTATATTCTTCAGAAGAATCTAATATTCCATCACTGCACATTATTAAAATATCATTTTCTTGTAAATCTTTATCATATACAACTAAATCTATATCATTTAATATTCCACTTGGTAATGATAATGATTTTAACACTTGTACATTTCTCTTATTCTTTACAAATGTTGGACATGCTCCATTTTTTATAAACTCTAAATTACCTGCATACAAATCTAGTACTGCCATATCTAATGTTGCATATATTTCTTTTTCTTGTCCTATTGTATTTAATGTTGAATTTATTAATCTTAATGAAGAATCTTTTTCAAATCCAGATGATAATAATTTTTCAAGCATTGTTATCGCTGTTTTACTTGCTTTTTTTGCATCTTTTCCAGATCCCATACCATCGCTTATTGCAAGTAAGTATTTACCATCTTCTAATTTTGTTTGTATTGTTGTATCTCCTGATATTGTAGACCCATCTTTTGTAGATTTTGCTATTCCTATTTGTACAGTTTGTTTATCCTCTGATAAAAATATATATGCACACACTGTTTTCTTTAATCTTAATCCACATTCTTGTTTTTGTAATATCATATTTTCATTACATACTTTATTTAATATTCGTGTCATTTTTTTAATATCACAAGCTGGTTTTTCCACATTTTCACATATGTTTGTGTATAACGTTATTCTTTTTCTTCCTGAACTTTCTTTTTTAATTACGATATTTTCTATTTTTACTTCTTTTTCTTGTAATAATACTTTAATTTCTTCTTTTTCTTTTTCAAATTCGTCTTGTTCTGGTATTTCTATTTCTTCAGCTAATGCTCCTATTGCTTTTGACACTTCTTCTAATTGATTAGATACTGCTTTTTTATTTTCATCTAATTTCTTTTTCCATATAAAATTTAATTTACTTACTTTATATGAATAATTTATCATTTTTAACATTTGAGAGATATCTTGCTCTACTTCATCATTAATATATTCTCTATCATATCCTATTATATAATTATTGTGTTTTGCTAAAACATCTAATAACTCTCTTCTATTTATTTTTTCTTTTTCTAATAATATATCAAATATATCTTCTAATAAATTGTCTTCTGGTGAATATATATCATCAAATAAAATATTTTCTTCTATTCCATCTATATCGTTTTGTAGTTCTTTTTCAAATATTGTAAAGTTGTCTTGTTCTTGTTTTTTTAATTCTTCTTCATCTACTATAGTAGCAGCTGCTTCTTTATATGTTCTTGCAATTTCTGATATTGTTTCAGACATACTGTTTAATTTGTATATTGTATCTTTATTATCTTCTAATGTTCTTGAAGAACCATCTGATAATAGTTTTGTTGTTCCATATAAATCTTCTATATCTATTTTAATATTCTTTGGAATTGCAAGTAGCCCTAGTGATGCAATTAAAATCTCTTGGAAAACTATTATAGATGATGTATTACCATTTGAAACATATGATAACAAAACATTTCCTAAAACAAATCCAATTATTACTCCAATTTTTCCTAATTTATTGAATATTCCAGCAACCATTCCAGATAATGCATATGTTGCTATCATTACTGGTTCTCCTCCACCAATAATTCCAACTACACTTCCTATTGTGACACCTGCTGTTGCTCCTACTAATAAACCATTTTTCCAACCCATTATTAGTACAATCAATATACATAGGATATTTCTAACGGAAAATCCAAATATATTAAAATTACCTATTGCACAAACACTTATTGCAACAGCTAAACTTGCACCCATAACTTCTTCAATAGAATATGCTCTTCTTTCTCCTATATTTTCTATTAAACAAATACTATTTACAAATATTTTATAGAAAATGAAAACAGACATACTATATACTAAACTAGAAATAATATCGTAAACAATTACTTCTTTAAAGAATAAACCTATTAATTGTACTATTAAACAACTTATAAATAATCTAGTACCTAATTTTCTTTTTTCATTATTACCTTCAACATATTTAGGTGACTTAATTAAAATACTAATAAACACAAATAATAACGTTAGTAATACATTTAAAGCTCCTGTTCCACCAAAACATATACTTGTCCCAGTAAGTACTAAAACACTTACTATTCCTATTGGTGTACAATTACTTAATATTGCAACTAATATTGCAATTCCAAATGGTGCAAAACCACTATTTGGACCAAAACTAACGCATGAAAGTAGAAAAGATAATACATACAAAATAACCATCTTTTTTGTAAAGCATTTTTTTAGTATTTCTTTTATCTTATTTGATTTATTTAATTCAACATCCTCATAAGAATTTTGATTCTCTTCAAAATCCCTTGCTATATTTTGAAACATCCTTTACCACCTCTTACTTTTTTAATTTTTTAATCTACTTGTCCCATTCTAGTATAAAAAAAGTTAAATATTTGTCGTTTTCAATACAAAAATTAAAAAAGTTTTTTACAACTTGTGATATTTTTATTAATTTCTTTTGTTTTTTATTTATTTTCTCTCATTTGTTTCTACTTATTTTATCGTAAAATAGCATAAAATACAATAGTTTGTTATAAATTTATTTTAAAGCATAAGAAAAGAGTCTATAATATAGACTCTCTTCAACATTTACTTAACTAAACTAATTAGCAACACCACTACTATAGTAGCAACTACAGCTAATATAACAATAGCAATTACTTTCATAGCGACATCTAAATGAGATTTATTTTCAGTCACATCTTCGTCCTCTGCATCCAGATCCACGATTTCTAAATCGTCTTCGATTATCTTCTTGATTCTCTCTTTTTTCTTAATGTCTTTATTCTCCTGCTGGTCAGTAGTATTTTTTATTTCTTTTTTATTAAATTCTTTCTCCCGTACTTCATTTTTCTTCATGTTAGTTATCCTCCTTAATTAAGAAATGATTTTTTAAATAAGCTTCTTTAAGTATACCATTTTTAGGCTCTATTGTCAATCAAAGCATAGAAAAGCCAGTAAAAA
>JAAZCX010000045.1 GCA_012513065.1 Clostridiaceae bacterium
AAACCAGAATTATTAGCACCAGCAGGATCTTTTGAAAAAGCTAAAATAGCATTTATGTATGGAGCAGATGCAGTATATGCAGGAACTTCAAGCTTATCATTAAGAACAAGAGCAGAAATGGAAGATAGCGATTTAGCAAACACAATAAAATATGCACATTCTATAGGAAAGAAAGTGTATACAGCTATTAATATTTATGCTTGGGATGAAACATATGAAGAAATAAAAAAACAAGCTAAAATGTTAAATGAATTAAAAGTAGATGGAATTATAGTTGCAGATGGTGGAATTGTAGAAATTATAAAAGAATATGCACCAGATGTAGAAATACATATAAGTACACAAGCTAACACTGTAAGTTATCATAGTGCTAATTTTTGGTATAAAAACGGAGCTAGAAGAGTTATCTTAGGAAGAGAAATGAACAAGAAACAAATAAAAGAATTGATAGAAAATAAACCAAAAGATTTAGATGTTGAAATGTTTATACATGGAGCAATTTGCTTTGGATATTCTGGAAGATGTTTCTTAAGTGATTTTTTAGCAGGAAGAAGTGCAAATTTAGGTGATTGTGCACAAAGTTGTAGATGGGCATATAATGTATATGTAGAAGAAGCAAATAAACCTGGAAATTTAATGCCAGTAGAAAATGATGATAAGGGAACATATATATTTTCTTCAAAAGATATGTGCTTAATAAAAGAAATTCCAGAAATTATTGAAATGGGTGTAGATAGTTTAAAAATAGAGGGAAGATTAAAAACAGAATATTATTTAGCATCTGTAGTAAATGCTTATAGAAATGCAATTGATGATTATATAGAAAATCCACAAAATTATGATTATACAAAATATTTAAAAGAATTAGAAAAAACAAAAACAAGAGGATTAACAACATTCTATTTTAATGATAGAAACAATAAAGATTTCCAAGAATATGAAGGAAAACAATATAATGCAGAATATGAATTTGGCGGAAAAGTAATAGACAAAAAAGATGATAAAACAATAATTGAAATTAAAAACAAATTAAAGGTTGAAGATGAATTAGAAATTATTGTACCTGGTAAAATAGAAACTATAAATTTTACAATTGATAAATTGTGGGATATAGATACAAACGAAGAAATTCAATACATAAATCCAGGAAAAGCTGAACAAAAGGTAATTATAAAATTACCAATAGAAGTTCAAAAAGATTGGATTATAAGAAGAAAAAAATAGATATAAAATAATATAAAGTAGTTATTATTAGATCTTTACTAATAATAACTACTTTTCTATTTTTAATGAAATAAATAAGCCTAAAAGAAATAGTAAAATAGAAAATAAAGAAAAACTATTTGGTATTATGATAAAAATACTACCAAATACAAAACCTATAATAGAATAAAAGGTTTTACTATAAAAATTTTTAAATAAAAAACGTATTAAAATTAAAAAAGTTATACAACCAATAATTATACCTAATCCCATAGGTAATAAAACATTCAAATTAAAAGTACAAATAGATTCTAAATATGTGTAATAAATGCCAAAACACATTAGAATAACCGTACTACTAATTCCTGGAATAATAATACCACAAGACATTACAAATCCACATAAAAATAAAAACAAAAAGTTATTTTCAGTAATAAAGAAAGAAGTATCTAAATTCTTTTCTAAAAAAATAAGAAACAATCCAAAACAAAAACTTATAAAAGTATATAATAAAAGTGAAAATTTAAATTTTTTTTCTTTATTTGCTTGTTTAAATAAGGAAGGTATTCCACCTAAAATTAATCCTAAAAACAATGATTTGAATTCTATTTGATAAGTAACAAAATAAGAATTAAGTATGTTACTAAAAAATAAAAATCCTATTCCTATACCTAATACTATTGGAAATAGAAAAGTAAAATTTTTTTTAAAGTTTTTAAATATATCTAAAATACTATTAACTAATTTTTCATAAAGTCCAAAAATAACACAGAGTATGCCGACTGCTGATACCAGGCAATATTGCTCCAGAACCAATTAAAATCCCTTTTGAAATAGATAAAATGAAATTCATATAAATCTCCTTATCAAAATAATATGAAATAAAAATAAAATTATGATAAAAAAAATATTGTACAAAAAATGACAATATGGTAAAATCAAGAAAAAATGGAGAAAAATATGGAAATAAATGAATTAAGTTTAAAAGAAAAAATAGGACAACTATTTATGGTTGGAATAAATGATAAAACAACAGAACAAGTGGAAAGACTAATTAAAGAATATAAAATAGGTGGAGTGGTTATATATAGAAAGAATTATAGTAACTATAAAGAAATGATTGAATTAGTTAATAATATTAAAACTATTAATAGCAAAAACGATATTCCTATTTTTATAAGCATAGATCAAGAAGGCGGAAGAGTAAATAGAATGCCTTCAGAGATATTAAATATACCTAGTGCTACAAAATTAGCAAATACACAAAATCTTGAAATAATAAAAGAAAGCGGAGATATTATAGGAACAATGCTAAGAGAGACAGGAATTTCTATGGATTATGCTCCTATTTTGGATATTAAAAGATTTGATGAGAAGCACGCTATAGGAAATAGATGTTATGGAGAAAATAAACAAGATGTAGAAAAATATGCAATAGAAGTTATGAAATCAATAAAAGAAAAAGGAGTAATTCCTGTTGTAAAACATTTTCCAGGGCATGGATTAACTAAAAAAGATTCACATTTTAGAATTCCAAAAATAACAGAGAAAATAGAAAATTTAGAAAAAGAGGATATGGTTCCATTTGAAAAGGCAATAGAAAGTGGAGCAGATGCTATTATGGTTGGACATCTTATTTTAAAAGATATAGATAAAAAATATCCAGCATCACTTTCTAAAAAAGTAATTCAAAACTATTTAATAGAAAAATATAATTATAAAGGACTTATAATTACAGATGATTTAAAAATGATGGCAATAAGAATTCATTACAACATGAATAAAGCAGTTTTAAAAGCCATTGAAGCGGGAAATGATATAGTCATGATAGGTCTTTCTTATAATAAAATAAAGAAAATAATAAAATATATAACAAAAAAAGTGCAAAAAGGTAAATTATCAATTGAAACAATAAATAAGAGTATAATTAAAATACAAGAGATGAAGAAAAAATATAATGTCACAGACGAAAAAATTAATGGTTTTGTAATTGATGAAATAAATGATAGAATAGATAGTTTGACAAAGCAAGTAGCTAAATAGTTAAAATAAATAGATTTATAATATTTTTTATAAGTCTATTTTTATTTTATAAGGTCCATGCACTTTTCAAATTCTTATACATATAATTTTATATGAAAAGAAAATGGAGGTGCATATATGCTAGCACTAAGTCTTTCAAGTTTTTGGCTTTTTTTACAATCGACTGTATTTGTTGTAGGTTATATATCAAACAATCAATTGTTTCCTGAACCATTATCAACAGAAGAAGAAAAGATATATTTACAAAAGTTAAAAGAAGGATATGAAGAAGCAAGAAATATTTTAATTGAAAGAAATTTAAGGTTAGTAGCACATGTTTGTAAAAAGTATGCTTCATGCAAAGTTGATCAAGATGATCTTATTTCAATTGGAACTATAGGATTAATAAAAGGAATAAACAGTTTTGAAGTATCAAAGAATGTAAAACTATCTACGTATGTATCAAGATGTATAGATAATGAAATATTAATGCATTTAAGAAGTATAAAGAAGATAGGCGCAGAAGTTTCCTTAGAAGATACAATTGGGAAAGATAAAGATGATAATGTTGTAACTTTGCAAGATGTATTAGAAAACAATGAAAAAAATATTGAAGAAGAAGTAGATTTGAAAATGAAAATAAAGAAATTATATATAAAAATGAAAGAAGTGTTAAAAGATAGAGAAAAATTGATAATAGAAATGAGATTTGGATTAGATGGAAAAAAACCAAAGACACAAAATCAGATAGCAGAAATGATGGGAATTTCACGTTCCTATGTATCGAGAATTGAAACAAAAGCAATTGGAAAATTAGCAAAAGAAATAAAAGAATAATAAAAAAGTTCATAGGAAATCTATGAACTTTATCTATTTAAAAGATAGAAAGATAAATTTAAATAAGAAGCAAATAATACCCATAATATGTATGGAATTTGTAATAATCCTGATATAGTATTCTTTTTATAAAATTTAATTATCATAATAATTACAAGTGCAGCAAGTAAAAGTATCCAGATGAAGGAGAATAATCTCCATTTTAGTACGAAGAAGAAAATTGACCATAAAGCATTTACAGCAAGTTGTAAATAATAGATTAGATTAATATCAAGAGATGTTAAAGAGTTACTTTCAAGTATTCCGTAAGATATTCCCATTAATATATAAAGAATAGTCCATACAACAGGAAATACAAAACTAGGAGGTGCTAAAAATGGTTTAATTAGTGTATTATAATCCATAAACTGTGAAATAATAATACCAACTATTCCTCCAAGTATAATGGGAATTAAAATAGATTTTAAATAAATAGTTAAATTTTTCATAAATAATCCTTTCTAAATAAATATATTATAATTATATTTTATATATAAAATTAATATACATAGATATTTAATAATTAAAACGATAATAAGTAATTTCCGTAAATAAATTTAAAAAAATCTGAACATTTTCTTGCTATTTTTTCCAACTTATTGTATTATAATATAAGTATAATTTGTGCCAAAGAAATGAGAAATAAAAAATACCAGAAAGGGGCAATCATAGATGAAAAAAATCGGCATAGCATTAGCTATTATACTTTGTGTTTTATCAAGTACAATAGTGTTTGCGAGTAATAGTATTAATACTAAAACAAAGCAAACAACACAAAGCCAAACAGTAAATCAATTAGTAGAAATGAAAGATAAAGAAAAAACCACATTGGAAGATTACCAAGAAGCATATGGCTCTGAAGCTTACGGGCTTACGGCTTATGTATTAAATAAAGTTCAAATATATAGTATTCCATTTTGTTTTGTAGGAATCGCTATTAGTGCAATTTACCAATACGTATTAGGTATCCGTAAATTAGACACAAGAGATAAAGGTTTTGCTATTATGATATCTATTATTACAATATTTATCATTGCACAAATATTACCATTAATATTTGCAATAGTAGTAAAAGGTTGGAGGGGTTAACAAATGAAAGTTTTATTTGCAGTTAGTAACGAAACTGTTTCAGAATCAATTGTAAAGAAATATCAACAAATTTATAAAGAGATAATAGTTGGTAAAAATGTATATTATTTTAATGCAATTTTGAAAGAATTGCAAAAAGATAAGAGTTATGATCGTATAGTTATAAGCGAGGATTTAGAGCCATTTACAAATAATAATTATGATACAATTGATAATTTTATATTTGAAAAACTTGATAATATATCAGATGAAGCATCTACTACTGCAGGAGAAGATATTCCTATAGTTTTAATTGCGACAGATCGTCGTACAAAATCAGATAATTTATTAATAAAATTATTTGGAATAGGAGTATATAGTGTTTTATTAGGACAAGATAGAAGTATTGACGAAGTTTGTAAACTAATAAATAAACCAAGATCAAAGAAAGAAGCTAAAGTATATTATAAAATAGACTCTAATGAAGTAGATTATAAGCCAGAAAATGAGGGAGATGTAAGTGAATCTGAAATTCAAAACATTTTAACCCATTATAAAAGATTAGGAAGAAATGAAGATCGTTATGTTGAAAGTTTTGATAACATAGCTGCACAATATACTGATCAACAATTAAAAGTTATAATTAAATTCTTACCATTAAACGTAAAAGCAGTATTAGAAGAAAATAGTACTAGATATCAACAATTAACAGCATTTAATGGAAATAGAAATGGTAGAAAAACGGAATATCAACCTGTAAAAATAAAGAAAAATAATACTGATAAAGCAATAAATAATAGTGGGATAAAAATTGAATCTATACAAGGTACAGAAAAAAGACTAACAAAACCTGTTATTATTCCTTCTGCAAATACAATAAAAACTGTAAAAGTTGATAATTCACAAAACAATCAAAATGACATATTATCTAAAATGGAAGAAATAGATTTAAATTTTGGACAAGATGATGAATTTGAAAATCAACCAGAAGTAGAAATGCTAATGATTGAAGAACAAGAAAAAGTACAAGTAAAAAAAGGAAGAGGAAGACCTAAAAAAAATCAACAAGAAGATATAAAACCTATAAGTCAAGAACCAAAAAGAAGAGGAAGACCTAAAAAAAATCAACAAGAAGATATAAAACCTATAAGTCAAGAACCAAAAAGAAGAGGTAGACCAAGAAAAAATACAATAGAAGAAAATGATAATTATGAAGAAGAATCATTATTACCAGGGTTCGAACAAATTGATACATTAGTATCAGATAATTATAAAAATGAAACAGTATTACCAGGATTTGAAGAAAATAATTATCAAAAATATGAAGAAGATGATGATGAAAGAATCTTACCAGGAATTGAAGAAGATGATTATCAACAAGAGGAAGAAGATGTTTTACCTGGATTTGAAAAAGAAGATGAAATAGATGAAACATCATATAATGATTGGAAACAACAAAATCAATCATATACAAATATTACTGAAGAAAATGATAATGAAAAAGATATACAATCATATAAAAAAGTAAATACAAATATAGAAAGTTTATTATCAAAAGACAAAAAAATTGTAGCTTTTGTTGGAACTTCAAAAAATGGAACATCATTCTTAATTAATAATTTAGCAGATATGTTATCAAATCAAGGAATAAAAACTGCAATTTTAGATTTAACAAAAAACAGAAATGCATATTATATTTATACAAAGAATGAAGAAAATTTAAGAAAAATAGCATTTTCTTGTACAGAAAATTTAAGTCAAGGAAGTGCAAATGGAATAAAAGTAAATAGTAATTTAGATGTATATACTTCTTTACCAGGAGATAACAATACTATAGAAGAATATGCAAATATATTAGAAACATTAGTAAAAAATTATTCATTAATTTTATTAGATTGTGATTTTTCAACACAATATGAATATTTAAGAGAATCTCAAGAAATTTATCTTGTACAAAGTATGGATGTACTTACAATACAACCATTAACAGCATATTTAAGGGATTTAAAAGCAAAAGGAATATTAGATCAAAATAAATTAAGAGTAGTTATTAATAAATATACTAAAGTAAGAAGTGTATCAGAAAAAGCAATTATTGGTGGAATGGCATTTTATAATGATCCAGCAATGTCATTTATGACAGAATTGTTTAATAGAGAAACAATTCCATATTGCAGTATACCTTTTGATGGACAAGTATATTCAAAATATTTAGAAGGATTAATTAATTGTAATATTACAATTAATGGATATCCAAAAGAATTTGTTACACTATTAAGAAAATTAGCTAATATGGTTTATCCTTTAATAGGAAACACAATTAATTATAACAAATCAAAATATAATAATCCTAAATACAATAAATATAGTACTAACACATTTTCTAATGAAATGAATTCAACATTAGACAAAATGAAAAGAAATTATTAAAAGAAACAATAATACAACTCGTAAGTAATAATAACTAATTTTGTTATTATTACTTACATATACTAACAAAGATGGAGGTGCAGAACTTGATTATAGCTATCATTATTTTACTAGTTGGAATTATAGTATTTTTAATGCTATATAATATGTCAGTACATAAGAAAATTGATACATTTAATAACTTAAATCAAAAAATAGTTAGCTTAAATGTATTACAAGAATTTATGGATACAATTAGTGAAGAAAAATCACCAGATGAAAAAATTAATAAAATTAATGAAATCTTAATAGAAAAATATGATATAAAATATTCTACAATAGTTGTTTATGATGGAGCAGAATATATGATAAAAGCAACTAATGTTGAAGAAAAACATTGGGATACATTAAAAAAATTACATACTGAAGAAATATTTAAGGATAGCATCGAAACCGCAACTCCAAAGTATATAACAGTAGAAAAAGAAGGGGAAAGACTTCCATATCAAAAAATGGAATTTGGAAGAGCAAAATCAGCTATGTTTTTTCCATTATATATTGATAATATATATATTGGATATTGGATTATTGAAAGTGGAAAACCACATGATTTTGATAACATAGATACAACAATATTAGAAGTAGTAAAAAATAATATTATTTCTGTAATAAAGACAATAGATAAGCAAAATGTTATAGAAAAAATAGTTAGAGATGATAAATTTACAGGACTAAAATCAGAAGAATATCTATATGGTGAAGGAAAAAGAAAAATTGATCAATATGACACCTCAGCAGTATGTATGTTTAAAATTATGAACATTGTAGATATTAACGAAAATTTTGGAAGACATACAGGAAATCAAATAATTGCTAAAATAAGTGATGTGGTAAGACAAAATATATCATCAGAATATGTATTTGTAAGATATATGGGACCTAAATTTGTAATTATATTTTCCGGAATAGATGTTAATGGAATTACACGTTTTATGACAGAAATAAAAAACAATATTGAAAGCATAAAATTAGAACAAGCAGAAGAAGATGTATATGAAGCAGAAGAACCACGGAGAAGTATCACCAATTATAAATATTGCAGTTACGACCTACTATAAAGGAACAGCATTAGAAGGAACAACTAAAAAATTAGAAGAATATATAGATTCTACAGCAGATACAGAAAGTCAAATTAACTATATATAATATGGGAGGAAATATAATTATGAATAATGATGAGACAATGTGTTTTAAAGTTCCAAGGGAAGATAATACAGAAGCAAAAGAAATTTTGAAAGAAGTATATGAAGCATTAATTGAAAAAGGATATAATCCAATAAATCAAATTGTAGGATATATATTATCAGGTGATCCTACATATATTACAAGCCATAGAGGAGCTAGAAATTTAATACGTAAAGTCGAAAGAGATGAATTGTTAGAAAAAATGGTTAAAAATTATATAGGAATAGATGAGAATAAATAATATGAGAAAATTAGGAATAGATTATGGAGATGCAAGAGTAGGAATTGCAATCACTGATGGATTAAATATTACAGTACAAGGATTAGAAACAATTCATCATCAAGGTAATGATAAGGTAGTATTAAATAGATTAGAACAGATATTGAGTGAATATGAAATTGATACTTTTGTAATTGGAATGCCATTAAATATGAATGGAACAAAAGCAGAAAGAGTAGAAATAACAGAAAAATTTATTCATAAATTAAAATGTAGATTTCCTAAAATTCTAATAGAAACAATAGATGAAAGACTTACAACTGTAGCAGCACATAAAACAATGAATTTTTTAAATGTAGATAAAAAGAAAAAAAGAGGTATTGTAGATACAATATCTGCAGTATATATTTTAGAAACTTATATGAAAAAAATAGAAAAATAAAATAAACCTATTGCTAGAAATAAAAAAATAGTATATGATATAAAAAATAACAAATACTAAAAAAGAAAAAAGGATATTACATTGTAGTAATACAATGCTAGTATAAAAATTGAAAGGAGAATTTAAAAAATGGACGAAAAAGAAAATAACAATGTTCCAGAGGAGGAATTAGACAATATTATAGTATTAAACGATGAAAATGGAGAAGAAGTTCCATTCGAATTTTTAGATTTAATAGAATTAGATGGAGAAGAATATGTTGTATTACTTCCAGTAGAAGATGAAGAAGATGAAGAAGCAACAGGAGAAGTAGTTATTCTTAAAGTAGAAGATACAGAATCAGAAGAAGAAGAATCTTATGTTAGTGTAGAAGACGAAGAAACACTAAACAAAGTATTTGAAATGTTCAAAGAAAAATTTAAAGAAGAATTTAATTTTATTGATGAAGACTAATAAAAAAAGGCTGGAGGTTGGAAATAATATTCCAACCTTTGTTTTTTTATAAAAAAATAAAAAAGATAAAAGGAGAAAGCAAATGAAAAATTTAAGTAGCTGGTTAATAGTAATGTTTATGATAATGTTTTGGGCATTTAGAGTAATAGTAGCAATAACAGGAACAATGGGAATGGATTTTATGGTAAAACCAATTGATAATAATATAGAAGTAATATTGTTATTTGTTGTTTTAATATTAGTACCATTTATATTTAAAAGAAAAATGATAGGAGCAATAGTATATTTAATAGCATATGGATGGTATTTTGGAAGAGGATTATTTATAAATGTTTTAAATTTAATTAATGGTGAAGCAATGGCAGCAGCAACATATTTAGAAATGTTTATAGCACTTATCGCAATAACAATTCCAATAGTTGCAATATTTGATATTTTATTTGATAAATCAAGAATGAAAAATCCAGTAGATAAGCAAACAGATTGGTTTTATAAAAATGAACAATATGATAGAAAACTTGATGAAAGAGCAGATAAAAATAATTATAAAACATTATAAATGAAGTGAGACTTATAAATAAAGGTAGTGATAATAATGAAATATAATCTTATAGATGCTACTGACAAAGATATTGATATTTTAATTAAATATAAGTTAGTAAATATTTTTGACTATGCTAATGGATTATCAAAAGAAGAAACTGAAAAAATAAAGAAATATGTTAATTCACATATACCCAAACAGTTAAATAATTATAAAATTATTATATAGGATAATAGAATTATTGAATGCATACTTGTTGAAAAAATGGATGATGTCATTTTGTTGGATGAAATTTATATTGAAAAAAATTATAGCAATAAAGGTTTAGATACAAAATTAATTAAAAATGTTATTTTGAATAATGATATAATTTATTTATGGGTTTATAAAGAAAATGGAAAGGCTATATCTTTATATAAGAAATTAGGGTTTAATACTATTGAAGAGACTGAAACAAGATTATTTATAGCAAAAAATATCTATCAAAAGAGAGAAGAAAGAAAAAATAAACCAGAAAAAGTAGTTGATACCAACAAAACAAATATTAACTGAGATAT
>JAAZCX010000046.1 GCA_012513065.1 Clostridiaceae bacterium
TAAATATAATAGTTTTAATTGGAAATATTGTTCCTATAAAATATATACCAAATATTATTAATAAACCTATAACTGATAAATATTTTATTAAATAACTAACATCACTCATATTTATTATTAAATATGAAAAGTATTGTCCTAAAAGTATTGATATAAAAAATATAAATATATCAATAAATAAAATAGACTTTTTTGTTTTTATTTATTTGTAGAACCAAATCCTCCTAGTCTGTCACCTTCTGCAATATCCCCATCTACTGTAAAATATTTTTGAAAAATTGCTTGTCCTATACAATCACCTTTCTTTATTTCAACATCTTCATCTTTAATATTAAAAAATGCAAACATTATATGTCCATCGTTATCTGGATTTCCATAATAATCTTTATCAATAACTCCTATACTATTTGCCAAGATTAAACCTTTTTTACCTGGATTAGAACTTCTATTTGCAAGTATTAATACTTCATCATCTTGCATATATGATTTTATTCCTGTTTTAATTAAAGTTGGTTTCATTCCTTTTTTAAAAGATGGTATAATACAATCTTCTGCTGCTTCTAAATCATATCCTGCTGAATATTTTGTTTTTCTAACTGGTAAATTAATATTCTTATCTTCAAATCCTTTTGCAATTTCAAATCCTCTTACTCTTTCCATTTAACTTCCTCCTATAACTTTGATAGTTTTTATTATTTTTTCATTATCTTATTTATTTGTCAATACTTTTTTAATTTAATTTTTATAACTTTTTCTATTGACTTTTATATTTATATATAATATAACTAGTACAGAAAATGAGAATCATTCTCATTAATAATTAGGAGGTACTATTATGGAATTAAAAGGATCAAAAACAGAAGCTAACTTAAAAGCTGCATTTTCAGGAGAATCTGAAGCTAGAAACAAATATACATATTTCGCTAGTGTAGCAAAAAAAGAAGGATATGAACAAATCGCTGCTATATTTTTAGAAACAGCAGAAAATGAAAAAGAACATGCAAAATTACACTTTAAATATTTAAATGGAATTGGAGATACTAAAACAAACTTAGCATCAGCTGCTGCTGGTGAGAATTACGAATGGACTGACATGTATGAAACATTCGCAAAAGAAGCTGAAGAAGAAGGTTTTATGGATATAGCTGCTACTTTCAAAGGAATTGGTGCTATAGAAAAAGAACATGAAGAAAGATATAGAAAATTATTAAATAATATTGAAGAAGGAGAAGTTTTCAAAAAAGGAAGTATTGTTATTTGGAAATGTAGAAATTGTGGACATATAGTTGTTGGAACAGAAGCTCCTAAAGTTTGCGCAGTTTGTAAACACCCTCAATCTTATTTTGAAGTAAAAGCTGAAAATTATTAAAATTAAATAATTTTAAGAGCCTAAAATAAATTTTAGGCTCTTTTATTTGTTGATAATTTTATAAAATATTAGATTTTTTATGCATTATATAATAAATAAATTCCAAATTGCTGTTGTTAGCATGCATAAAGCAATTCCACAAGCAGTAGGTATTGCAAAGGCTAATACTGCCCATTTCCATCCTCCTGCTTCTTTTTTTATTGTAAGTAACGTGGTTCCACATGGGAAATGTAACAATGTAAATATCATAACATTAATTCCTGTAAGTAATGTCCAACCATTTTGTAATAATATTTGTTTTATTGCAGATGTTTCTTCTAAATCTACTAATGTTCCTTGACCAATATAACTCATTAAAATTATTGGTAAAACTATTTCATTCGCAGGTAGCCCTAAGATAAATGCTGTTAATATATATCCATCTAATCCCATCAAATTTGCAAATGGATTTAAAAAATTTGCTACATAAGTTAATATGCTTATATTTCCTATTTGAATATTTGCGAATAGCCAAATTATTATTCCAGCTGGTGCTGCTACTGCTATTGCTCTCCCGAAGTACAAATAGTGTTCTATCAAATATTGATCTTACTAAAATTTTTCCTATTTGTGGTTTTCTATATGGTGGTAATTCTAAAATAAATGATGTTGACATACCTTTCAAAACTGTTTTTGACAATATTTTAGATATTAATAATGTTAATATTACTCCTAATATAATTATTCCTAATACTGATAGAGTTGCTACAAATGATTGCATTCCACCTGCAAAATATCCGCCTATAAATATTGTAGCTATACAAATTAAAAATGGAAATCTTCCATTACATGGAACAAAAGCATTTGTTAAAATGGATATTAACTTTTCTCTTGGTGAATCAATAATTCTTGTTCCTACAACACCTGCTGCATTACAGCCAAGTCCCATACACATAGTTAATGCTTGTTTTCCGAGAACTACATGCTTTCTTAAAATACTTATCTAAATTAAAAGCTATACGTGGTAAATATCCTAGATCTTCTAATAAAGTAAACATTGGAAAGAAAATTGCCATAGGTGGTAACATTACTGATATAACCCACGTTAATGTACAATATACCCCATCTATTAAAATTCCCTTTAGCCAAATTGGAGAATTAAAATGTTCAAACACAAAAACTATTTTATCTTGTAACCAACCAAAAAATTGAGACAATAAACTAGAAGGGTAATTTGCACCAATAATAGTAAGCCATAAAATAACTCCTAAAAATAATATCATAATAGGAATTCCCCATATTTTAGAAGTTAATATTTTATCTATTTTTCTATTTTTTTGTTGATATCTAATATTTTCATATTCTATTATCTCTTTACATATACTTTCTGCTTCAAAGATAATACTAGAAACAATTGTATCTCTTATATTTTCTTTATTAATATCATTTTTATTTAATAATTCTTCTAATTCTATAAGTTTGTTTTTTATTTCCTCATTTTCTAATATTTTTATATCTAATTTTTTTTCTATTGAATTTAATATTTTTTCTTCTCTATCAATTAGTTTTAAAGAAATCCATCTTGATAAATATTGTTTTTCAACAGGTAATAGATTTTTTACCTTACTACTTATAATTTTTATTGAATCTTCAATAATTGGTATATAATTAATATACTTTGGTATGTATTCTATACTTTTTGATGAAACATCATATACCTTTTCCATTAATTTATTTAAAGTTTTCTTTTTTCTAGCAATTGTTCCAACTACTGGCACACCTAATTTTTGTTCTAATTTTTCTAAATCAATTTTTATTCCCTTTTTCTTTGCTTCATCTAATAAATTTACACATACTACTATGTTCTTTGTTATTTCCATTACTTGATATACTAAATTTAAATTTCTTTCTAAACATGTTGCATCTACTATTACAATAGTTGCATCAGGATTTCCAAAACATATATAATCTCTTGCTATCTCTTCTTCTTCAGAATTAGACATTATTGAATATGTTCCTGGTATATCCACTAATAGAATTTTTTTATTTTTATATTCACAAATTCCACTAGTATTCTCAACCGTTTTTCCTGGCCAGTTTCCAGTATGTTGCTTCATTCCAGTTAAAGCATTAAAAACAGTAGATTTACCTACATTTGGATTTCCTGCAATAGCAATTGTATAATCACACTTTTGCTTTATTTCTTCAATATCATCTTGTAATAATTTACTTCCTGTAGAAGTAGCCATTAGTCCCATAAATATATCACCCCATTTATTTTAATATTATAATGTATGCTAGTTTATAATATTTATGTTCTATTAATTTTAAACATAAAAAATAAAGAATGAGCAATTTATTTTTTTGTTCATTCTTTGTTTTTTAAACAATTTCAATATTCTTACTATCTTCTTCTCTTAATGAAATTATACTACCTCTTACTTCATATGCAGTTGGATCTCCTAATGGACTTTTAAGTACTGGTTTTATTTTAGTACCTTCTATCATTCCTAATTCTAATATTCTTCTTTTTATATTACCATTACAATTTATTTTCTTTACTTTTACTTCTTTATTAAGTTCAACTTTACTTAAATCTTTTACGTTTTTCATTTTTCTGTTGTATCCTCCTCTTTTTTCTTTAAGATATCATGATTTTACATCTTACTACATTATATTATTATATAATATATTTGGTGAAATACTTTGTCTTAATAATATTATATTTTAACTATTTTATATTGTTTTTTTATCTATTTTCTAATATAATACATTTTAGAAAATAGGAGGGATTTTATGAAATTAAAAAAATGTATTTTAACTATTCTTTTCTTACTTAGTATATTTCTTTTATGGAATAGTTTTGTTTATGCAGGTGATTTAGAACTTCGTGATTTAAAATATGATGTAACATTGAATTCTGATGGTACTGCTAACGTAACTGAAACCTGGAATATTGCTATTGAAGATACTAATACTTTATTTAAAACTTTTGAAATAGATTCTAGTAAATATTCTGGAATCAAAAATGTTTCTTTAACAGAAATTACAAATAATAAAAATAAAGAATTTACTCAAATTTATACTGAAAAGTATCATGTTGATAAAAATTGTTTTTATGCTTTAGTTAACTCAAAAAACCAATTTGAAATAGCTTGGGGTGTACATGAAGATGACAGTTATGCAAGAAGAACTTTCAAAATGAGTTATACTATTATTGATGCTATTAAAAATTATTCTGATTGTAGTGAATTTTATTGGCAATTTATAAGTACAGAATCTGCAATTCCTGCAAGACAAGTAACTGGAACTATTAAACTTCCAACTAATGTTTTAGTAGATGAAGATTTTAGAGTATGGGCTCATGGTCCTTTATATGGAAATATTTTAAAAGCATCTAACAATACTGTTAATTTTGAAGTGGAAAGTTTAAAATCAGAAACAATGTTAGAAGCAAGAGTTGTAACACCTACTTACGTTTTTGCAAACAATAAAAATATTTCTTCAGAAAATAAATTAGCTAGTATTTTATCTCAAGAACAAATTTGGGCAGATGAAGCTAATGCCAAAAGAAAAACATATGAATCTATGCAAAAAATTATGAAAATAGCTACAATATTATTCTTTATAGTAACAAATATTGCTGGTATTATACTTGCTATTGTTCTTATTAAAAAAGTTAAAAAATATAAAAAAGATTTAGAAGAAGCTCCAAATTATACCCCTACAATGCCTTCTAAATATTATCGTGATATGCCAAATGAGATTACAACACCAGCACAAGCAGGATTTTTATATTATTTTAAAAACTCTAATTTAGATTCTCATATACCTGATGCCATTTCTTCTACTATACTTGATTTATGTATGAAGAAATATTTGGAATTTGAGGTTTCTGCAGAAAAGAAAAATAATATCAAAATTATTTTAAAACCAGATATGGATAAAAATTTATTACCAAAAGATGAAAAAGTTATATATGAAATGTTTGAAAAAGTTTCATCAAATAATGAATTTACAATGAAAGATTTTGAAAAATATGCTAAAAACCATTCTTCTTCTTTCTTAGCAAAATATAATTCAATTCCTACTCATGCTAAAGAAGAATTAGAAAACCAAGGAAGTTATAGTAAAACTTTAATTAAAGCATATAGTAATTGGTCTGTGAAGGGTGTTGAATTTATATTTTTATTTATCTCAAGCTGCATCTTTATGATTGCAAACATTATACCATCAATTATTTGTGCTATATACTGTTTTAGAATATCTTCAAGATACAATACTTTAACACAAAAAGGTGTTGATGAAAAAGAAGCATGGATTGGTCTTAAAAACTATATGGAAGATTTCTCAATGATGGATCAAAAAGAAGTTCCAGAATTAGTATTATGGGAAAAATATTTAGTATATGCTACAGCTTTTGGTATTGCCGATACAGTATTAAAACAACTTAAAGTTGTATATCCACAAATTACTGATATGGAATATATGAATTCTCATGGTTATACTTATTTATACTATATGAGCTATGGTAACTTTACAAACAATTTTATTCATAGCATAAATACTTCTGTTACCAATACTTATAATTCTATAAATTACTCATCAGGCAGTGGTTCTGGTGGAGGATTCTCAGGAGGCGGAGGCTTCGGTGGAGGCGGAGGCCGGAATGGGCGGAAGATAAAATATCTATTGTATTTTTATAAAATATGTGATATTATAGAAATAATTTATAAAGGAGGAATTTATTATGACTGTATTTTTAATTATATTAGCTATTATAGTTTTAATTGCTATATTTGTTATTAATGTGTACAATGGTCTTGTAAAAGCTAGACAAAAAGTAAAAAATGCTTGGAGTCAAATTGATATTCAATTACAAAGAAGATTTGACTTAATACCAAATTTAGTAGAAGCTGTAAAAGGTTATATGACACATGAATCTGAAGTATTAGAAAAAGTAACATCACTTCGTTCTTCATGGGCAAATGCAAATACTGTTGAAGAAAAAGCAAACTTAGATAACCAATTATCTAGTACTTTAAAAACTATTATGGCTGTTTCTGAAAATTATCCTGATTTAAAAGCAAACGAAAATTTTGCTAATTTACAAGATAATTTAGAAGAAACTGAAAATAAAATTTCATTTGCAAGACAATTTTATAATGATACTGTTACAATGTATAATACTAAATTAGAAGTATTCCCTGACAATATAGTTGCTTCTATGTTTAATTTTAAAGCAGAAGCATTATTCAATGTTGATAGTGAAGAAGCTAGAAAAAATGTTAAAGTTGATTTTAACAAATAATAAAATAATAAAAACTCAAAAGTAAAACTTTTGAGTTTTTTTATATAATTATTACTTATTCTATTACTTTTCCTATCAAATCATATTCTCTTGATTCAATAATTTTTACTTTTACATATTTTCCTTCTAATGATTTATCAATCATCTCAATATATATTAATCCATCGATATCAGGAACTTCTCTTCTACTTCTTCCTACATAATATTTATTATCAAATGTTTTTGTTTCTACTAATACCTCTAATTCTTTTCCTACTAATAATTTTTGAGATTCGTTTGAAATTTCTTTTTGTAATTCCATTATTTTATTATACCTACTCTTTTTAGTCATTGGATGCACTTGGTTATCTAATCTTTCTGCAGGTGTTCCTTCCTCTTTAGAATAAGAAAATGCTCCCAATCTATCAAATTTCATAATTTTAATAAAATCATATAATTCTTCAAAATCTTCTTTTGTTTCTCCTGGAAATCCTACCATTACAGTTGTACGAATAACAACATTTGGAATTTCCTTTCTTAATTTGTTAATTAAATTACTAATACTTTTTCCATCACTTTTTCTATTCATTCTTTTTAAAACACTATCAGAAATATGTTGAATAGGAATATCAAAATACTTGCATATTTTATCTTCTTCTTTTACTACTTTTATTAGTTCATCTGTAATTGTTTCTGGATAAGAATATAGAAAGCGTATCCATTTTAATTCTTCTATTTTGCAAAGTCTCTTTAATAATTCTGCAAGTTTTTCTTCTCCATAAATATCTATTCCATATTTAGTTGTATCCTGTGCTATTAATATTAATTCTTTATACCCTTTTTTAACAAGTTTCTTAGCTTCTTCTATAATATCTTCTATAGTTCTACTAATAAATTTTCCTCTAATTTTAGGAATAGCACAGTATGTACAGAAATTACTACATCCTTCTGCAATTCTTAGATATGCAAAATTTTCTCCAGTAGTAATAGTTCTATCTAAAAAATCTAATTTGTCTTTAATTACTTTTTCAGGTTTCAATATATTTGATATTTGATTCCAAATATTATTATAAGAATCATATTTTATCCATAGATCTACTTCTGGGATTTCTTTTTGTAATTCTTCTTTATATCTTTGTACTAAACATCCCATCACTATCAAATATTTGCATTTCTTTTTCTTATATTCTGCCATTTCCAATATTGTATTTATTGCTTCTTCTTTTGCAGGTTCAATAAATCCACAAGTATTTATTACTAATATATCTGCTTCTTCTTCATTATTTACTATTGTATATTCATTTCTTTTAAATAATCCTATTGTCATTTCAGTATCTACTAAATTTTTGCTACAACCTAAATGCACAAATCCTACATTCATTTCTTTATTCCTTCCTATTATAAAAGAATATCTCCTTTGATATTCCTTATTTTTATTATCTTTCATATTTATCATTTTCTGATTCATTGATTTTTTTGTTTTTTATTTCTACTCTTTCTTTTTCATTATTTATATAAGAAATAATATTTTCTACACATACATCAATATCATAATTTTGAAATGTTTGTTTTTCTGATATTCCAGCTTCTTTTAGTTTTTCTTTAGAAAAATCTATATCATCTGCTTTAAATCTTCTTTCCATTTCATTATAGTTTGGATTTTTCTGTCTTTCTTCTCTTTCAATTGCTCTTTGTCTTCTTGTTTGTTCATCTATCTCTATATATATAGGAATCATTTCTAGTTTTTTTTCAGTATGCTCTTTTGCGTATTTTAGTATTGATATATATGATTCTAAAGTCCCAATACCTAAAAAATCTCCTTGTTTTTCCCATTGCTTATCTGCAATTGTTGTATATGTCCAAATATCTTTTTCACCTTTACTATTTATTACATTATAATTTCTTTCTTCTATTACTTTATCTTGTTTTTTTAAATTCTCAAATTGTATTTTATTAATAAAGTTGTATTCTCTACCTTGTTCTTCTCCATCTCTCATTGGTCTTGTTGTATATAGAACATATGTATTTGCATTTATTTTTTCTTTTATATTTTTATATATAGTATCTTTACCTGCTGAGCTTTTTCCCATAATATAAATAAAATTTGGCATATAATTTTCCTCACTTTTTTATTATTCTTTACCAAACATATGCTTTCTTGTCATTTCCAATAAGTTTAATTTTGTAAATTGCATAATTTGAATTTTAGCTCTATCTTCTTTTAAATTTATTTTTAATGTATCTAATACTTCTTCTTTACTACTTTCTTCTTCCATATCAATATAATCTATTATTATAATACCACCAATATCACGAAGTCTTAATTGTTTTGCAATTTCACAGCTTGCTTCTTTATTTACTTTTAGAACTGTTTTTTCTAAATTTTCATTTCCTGTGAATTTACCAGAATTTACATCGATTGCAGTTAATGCCTCTGTTTTATCTATTGTAATAAATCCTCCACATTTCAACCATATTTTTCTGTTTTGTATTTTTTCAATTTGACTTTGCATATCGTATTTATCTTCTAAATTTTGTTTTTGCATTTCTATAATTATATCATCTTTTTCTTCTTTAATTTCTTTTAATATTTCTTCTATTTTTTCTTTTATTAATTCATCATTCACTAATATTTTTTCTAATTTATTATCTGCAATATCTAATAATATTTTTTCTAGTATTGTTTCACTTTTTTTTAATATTTTAGGTGCTTTACTCTGTTCTTTTTTAAAATCTTCCTGTAACTTTTTCCATTTTTCTATTGTTGTTTTAATATCTCTTTCTATTTGTTGTTCATCTTTTCCTTCTGCAGCTGTACGAATAATTACCCCAATTTTTTCATCTTTTTTTATATTACTAACTATATCTATTAATCTTTTCTTTTCTTCGTTGTTTTCGATTTTTTGAGAAGCTGTGATAAAATCATTTTCAGGAAGAAGTACTATAAACCTTCCAGGTATTTGTATATGTGTACTAATTCTTGGCCCTTTTAAATTATTTATATCCTTTTTTACTTGTACTAAAATACATTGATTAGGTTTTATATAATCCTGAATTTTATATTTTTCATATTCTTCATTTTTATTTCCTGTTATTGTACTTTTTTTAGGTAATATATCTCTTATATGTAAAAAAGCTTTTTTTTCTTCTCCTATATCAACAAATGCAGCTTGCATTCCTGGTAAAACGTTTTCAATTTTTCCTATATAAACGTTTCCTTCTAAACATTTTTTATTTTCTATCTCTTCATAATATTCTTTTAATATTCCATTTTCTGCTAAGCAAATTTGTTTACTTTTATCTTGTTTTTGTATAACAATTAATTCTTGCATATCTTCCCTTTCTTAATTAAATTTATTCATTGCATTATCAATTCCATCTTTTAAAATTGCTATTACTGCATTTTTTGCTTTTGTTGTTCCTTCATCTAATATCTTTTTTTCTTCTTCTGGAATATTACCTATTACATAATTTATACTATCATCTTTAAATTCTGGTTTTCCAATTCCTACTCTTATTCTTGCAAATTCTTCACACTTTAATTCTTCTACTACTGATTTCATTCCATTATGTGATCCTGGTCCACCTTTTTTTCTGATTTTAATTTCTCCTGGAGTTATATCCATATCATCATAAATAACACAAATATCTTCTGGTATGATTTTATAAAAATTTATAACTTGAATAATTGATTTTCCACTTAAATTCATATATGTTTGAGGTTTTAATAGTATTACTTTTTCTCCTTCTATTACACCTTGTCCATATAATCCATCAAATTTTTTTTGATTAATATTAATATTATATTCTTCAGCGATTTTATTTATTGTGTTAAATCCCATGTTATGTCTTGTTTTACTATAATCTTCCTCTGGATTTCCTAATCCCACTATTAAATACATTTTATTCCTCCTAAAAGAATTATTTATAACATATTCTCTAATTCTTCTTTTGAAAATTCATATTTTTTATTACAAAAATTACAAACTATCTCTGCTTTTTTATCTTCTTGTAATATTTTTTTCAATTCTTCTTTTCCAATCGATATTAATGCTTTTTCCATTTTTTCTTTACTACAATTACATTCATAAACTGGTTTCTCTTTTTTTTCTAATACCTTTATATTAATATCTCCTGTAATATCTTTTGCAATTTCTAATAAACTCATATTTTCATCTAGCATCTGACTAATTGGTTTAGCTTCCCTCATACGATTTTCTAATATAAACAATTCATCCTCTGTTGCATCTGGCATTGCTGATACTATAAATCCTCCTGCACTTTTTACTCCATTTTTATTTATTAATACTCCTAAAGCAACAGCTGTATTTTTTTGTTCTGATATAAAATAATAATTTGTAAAGTCTTCTGCAATTTCTCCTGTTACAAGTTTAGACATTCCTACATATGGTTCTTTTAATCCTATATCTCTTATTACGTATAAAAATCCATCTTTTCCTACTGCTTCTCCTACATTTAATTTACCGTCTTTTCTTAATGGAATATCTACATTAGGATTAGTAACATATCCTCTTGTTCTTAGTTTTGAATCAGATGTAACTGTTATAGTACCTATTGGTCCATTTCCTTTAATTTGAAGAGTTACCACATCTTCTTCACCTTTTAAATTTGATCCCATTAATGCTCCCATTGTTAGGCATCTACCTAATGCTGCTGTTACTACTGGACTTAAGTCATGTATTTTTCTTGCATTTTCTACTAATTTTGTAGTTGATATACAAGTTATATTTATTTTTCCATTATATGCTAAAAATTTTTGTATTTCATCCATAATTTTCTCCTCTTTTATATATAAGGTATTATACCATATATTTTATATGGTATCAAACAATTATTATACTTTTTCTTTATTTATTGATTTTTTACATTTCCACATATTACCTTTGTTTTTCTACTATATTTCATGTTAATATAAATATAGATTAACAAAATTAAACAAAGGAAGTTGAGGTATATTATGAATATAATAAAATCATTAATAAATGAATTTAAGAGTTTCGATATAAAAATAAAAAATATATTGAGTAAAGGTGTTTTGTTTTCATTTATTCTATCTATAATTTCTATAATTTTTCTTATTACATATGAATTTTCTTATAAAATTCCAGACTTATTTTATATAGGATTATCTTTATTTAGAAGTAGTTTAATGTTTGCTTGTTCATTTGTAATTTGTGCTATTGGATTTAATACTATAAAAAAAGAAATAATATAATAAAAAACAGTTTTTTAAATTTGATTTTAAAAAACTGTTTTTTTATTATTTATTTAATTCTTCTAAAAACATTTTGTTAAGCATTTGTGGATTTGCTTTTCCTTTTGTTTCTTTCATTGCTTGTCCTACTAAAAATCTAAGTGCTTTATCTTTTCCAGCTTTGAAATCTGCTATTGATTGAGGATTTGCTTGTAATATTTTTTCTACTACTTCTTTTATTGCTCCTTCATCAGATATTTGAATCCAACCTTTTTCCTTAATAATTTCTTCTGGATCTTTTGGATTTTCAAATAATTCTTCAACTACCTTTTTAGCTATAGCACTACTAATTGTTCCTTTATCTATTAATGAAATCATTTTAGCAAGTTGTTCTGCTGTGAAAGGTATTTGATCTGGTTCCATTTCTCTTTCATTTAATATTTTAGATATATCAGATAATAACCAATTTGCAACTGCTTTTGCATTTTTACAAATAGTTTCTGCTGCTTCAAATAAATTTGATAAATATTTAGAAGCTGTAAGTAAATTACTATCTTTTTCTGACAATCCATATTCTCCTATATATCTTGCTTTTCTGCTTTCTGGTAATTCTGGTAAATTTTTTCTAATATCTTCAATATATTCTTCTGATAAACGTATTGCTACTAAATCTGGATCTGGAAAATATCTATAATCTTGAGCATCTTCTTTATCTCTCATAGAAAAAGTTCTTCCTGATACATCATCCCATCTTAATGTTTCTTGTTCTATTTTTCCACCATCTTCAATAACTTCAATCTGTCTATCTGCTTCGTATTCTATTGCTCTTACTATACTTCTGAATGAATTCATGTTTTTCATTTCAGCACGTGTACCATATTCTAAAGCGCCTTTTTTACGTACAGAAACATTAACATCAGCACGAAGTGAACCTTCTTGCATTTTACAATCTGATACTTCAATATATTCTAATATAGATTTTAACTTTCTTAAATATTCTTCTGCTTCTTTTGCAGATCTTAAATCTGGTTCTGATACTATTTCTATTAAAGGAACTCCTGCTCTATTTAAATCCACTAGACTTCCTCCACCAAATTCATTGTGATTTAATTTTCCTGCATCCTCTTCAATATGAATACGAGTTAATCTAATCTTTCTTTTTTCTCCATTTTCACTTTCTATCTCTACATAACCATGTTCACAAATTGGTTTATCAAATTGTGATATTTGGTATGATTTTGGAAGATCTGGATAAAAATAATTTTTTCTATCATTTTTACTATTTCTAGAAATTTCACAATTTGTTGCCAATCCAGCTTTTACTGCATATTCAACAACTTTTTCGTTTAATACTGGAAGTGTTCCTGGCATTGCCATACAAATAGGGCAAGTATGTGTATTTGGATCTCCACCAAATTCTGTTGGGCAACTGCAAAATATTTTTGTTTTAGTAGAAAGTTCTGCATGAACTTCTAATCCCATTACTATTTCGTAATCTTCTCTTGCCATATTAACATGCACCTCCCTTAAATTCTGGTTTATGATTTTCTCTAAATTTTATTGCTTGTTCATAAGTATACGCAGCATTTAAAATAGTTTCTTCACCAAATCTTTGTCCAATTAACTGCATTCCTATTGGCATATTATTACTATCTACACCACATGGAATAGATATTCCTGGTAATCCTGCTATGTTAAGTGATACTGTACAAATATCTGCTAAATACATTTCTAATGGATTAGATGATTTTGTTCCAATTTCAAATGCAACTGTTGGTGATGTTGGAGTTAATAGCACATCATATTTCTCAAAGACCTCATCAAATTTTTGTCTAACCAATGTTCTAACTTGTTGAGCTCTTTTATAATATGCATCATAGTAACCTGAAGATAATACATATGTTCCTAAAATAATTCTTCTTTTTACTTCTTCTCCAAATGCTTCACTTCTTGAATTTTTATATATTTCTTTTAAATTTGTATAATTTTGCGTTCTATATCCATAACGTATTCCATCAAATCTACCTAAATTTGAGCTAGCTTCTGCACAGGCAATTATATAATATGTTGCCAAAGCATAATCAGCAATATCTAAAGAACATTCTTCTACTATTGCTCCTAATTCTTTATATTTTTCTATTGCCTCTTCCAATTTTGCTTTTACTTCTTTGTTGATTCCTTCTCCAAAGTATTCCTTTGGAATTCCTATTTTCATTCCTTTTACATCATTTTTTAATGCTTGTACATAATCTACTTTTTCTCTTTTTTCAGATGTTGTATCTTTTTTATCATATCCTGCAATAATATTTAATAAAATTGCTGAGTCTTTTACATCTTTAGTAATTGGACCAATTTGATCTAATGAAGATGCAAATGCTACTAATCCATAACGTGATATTAAACCATATGTTGGTTTTAATCCTACTACTCCACAAAAAGCTGCAGGTTGACGAATAGATCCTCCTGTATCTGATCCTAAAGCCCATGGTACTAATTCTGCTGCAACTGCTGCTGCACTTCCTCCTGAAGAACCTCCTGGTACAGTATTTAAATTCCAAGGATTTCTTGTCTTTTTAAATGCTGAATATTCTGTAGAAGCTCCCATTGCAAACTCATCCATATTTAATTTTCCTAAAGTTATAATATGTT
This sequence comes from Clostridiaceae bacterium, assembly GCA_012513065.1. Classification (GTDB taxonomy): domain Bacteria; phylum Bacillota; class Clostridia; order TANB77; family CAG-508; genus UMGS1663. Next base: position 14,503 of record JAAZCX010000046.1, read on the forward strand.
CTTCTTTTAATTTTTCTATTACTGTTGCATCATATGGTGAAACAAAATTTTCTAACATTTTAGAAGCACAAGTTGTTTTTATTCCTTTTGTACACATATTATCTTTTATTCCTATTGGAATACCTGCATATTCTTCTTCTATTTCTTTATTATTAACTTTATCTTCTATTTGTTTTGCTTCTGTTATAGCTTCATCACATAAAGTAGTTATAAAAGCTTGTACATCTGGCTCTTTTTCTTTAATTCTATCTGCATAAGCTTTTGTGATTTCAGATATTGTTATTTCTTTATTATTTAATTTTTCTTTTAATTCATGTACGGTTAACTTTGTAATGTCCATTAAATTTCCTCCATTTTCTTTATCTATATTTTTTATTTTACTGTATTACTTTTGGAATTTTAAACATATTTCTTTCCTTTTCTGGTGCATTACTAAGTAGTAATTCATTATTCTCAAAAGGAATTATTTCGTCTTTTCTAAATACATTACAATTTTCATTCACACCAAAAGATTCTGTCAATCCTTCTACTGGTGCATTATTTACTATATTTGCAAAATTTAATATATCTTGTAAATGTAATAAATAAGTATCTATTTCTTCTTCTTTTAAATTTAAATTAGCAAGTTTTGCTATGTGTAAAATTTCTTCTCTACTTACTTTCATTTTATCATCTCCTAAATTAAAGTTATATGTGTGTTATTATACCCTTTTTTAGTTTAAATTACAAGTGTTCCGTAAGGAAAAAATACTTTTTTATATCATATTTATATAATTATTTATTACTTAAAATATAAAATTAGGTAATTTACTAGAAATTACCTAATTTATATAATTTATATAATTTTTATTATTTATATTATTTTTACGGTACATCATTTGTAGCTGTATAAGTGAATGTCTTTGAACCAGTAGCATTTGTTTTTGAATCTTTATAATTTACTACACATGTATATGTTCCAGCTTTCTTTAATATTATTTCTTCGCTACTTACTTCTGTATATGTTCCATTTGAACTACTCCATGTATAAGTTATATTTGATATACATTCACTTGCATTATCTACTAGTACTTTTAATCTATATTCTCCTGTATTTGTTGACTCTTGTAGAGTTATAGTTCCTAATTCTGTTATACTACAATTTAATGCATAACTTGTTGCTCTTCCGCAACTTGGTGCGTTTCCTGAACCCCAACCAATTTGGATTATACCATGTCCTCTAGGGCAATACCATTCTCCACCTGTTTTATTTCCATTGCTATCTGTCCAATCTTGCCAGCTAGCTCTTGCTCCACATGTAGCTGTAACTTTATAGCAAGCTCCTCCTGGAGCTGTATGAGTATGTGGTAATGCTTGTGTTGAATAATCTTGATACTCTGCTGCTAAAAACTCTAATTCTACTATTGTTTCTTTTTTATTTTGTGCATTATTTACTGTTAATACATGTAGGAAATACTTTCCTGGTACACTTGAAGTTAACACTATAGTTTGTTCATTGCTTTCAAAAGTTCCTCCTGTATAACTTACTTCATCTGTTCCAATTGGTGTTGGAATAGAATTTAATACCCATTTACAAGATGTTGTATTTACTCCTACGCTTTGATCACTCTGTGTTACTTGTGCTGTTATTGATGCTTCAGTACTTACACTTTTATTACTTAAGACTACTGTTGTTTCTGGAATTACTTGATCCATTTTACCTTTATATATAATACGTAATGCTCCATTATTTTCTTGCAATTCATATTGATAATTATCATCTACTGTAATATATGTACATCCTTCATCTATTTTTACTACATTATCTATTTTATAAGATAATTTTCCTTCTCTATTTAATTTATCAACATATGTTAAATATCCTTCTGTATTTACACTAGCGTTACTATCTAATATTGATGACATTTTATACATTTCTAATTTTTCTGTTATTTGAGCTATTTCTTGTTCTTCTTTAACTCTCTTTGCCTTAGTTATAAGACCATTTTCTCCTACAACCATATTTATAGATACTCCTGCTAATATTATTAAAGTAATTATAGTTACTACTAATGCAACTAAAGTTATTCCTTTATTACTTTTCATATCTATCGCCTCTTTCTTTTTTATCTCTCGTTTTTACATGTTATACTACTTTAATTATACTCTTTATTAATATAATTGTCAATTTTTATGCTATTTTGACCTTTTTTATTTATTTCTATTTTTTCCTTATTTTACATATAGGTATAATATAAATATTTGTTTTTATGAAAGTGATTTTATTTCTTCATCTTGCTTTAATTTTTCTCCTAAAAATTTGAAACAACTTTTATCTTTATTTATTGCTATCAATCCAATTTCTTTATCTTCCTTTAATCTTTTACTTGCGTATTTTATTATTATAGGTTTATTCTCTACTGCAATTTTTACAAGTTCTTTATCATTTCTCATTTCTAAATTTGAATAATATAATATTTGTCCATTAACTTTTAATCCACTTAATAAAAGCTGTTTATCTTTAAGAAGTTTTCCTTTTGCATAACAATATGTCCATCCCAATTTGCTAACTGATTCATACACTATTTCTCTATCTTCTTTTAATTTATCAGATGCAAATTCTAGTGCTTCTGGATTGTTTTTTACCGCTTCTAACACTATATTTCTATCATTTCTTAATTCATCAGATGCAAATTCTAATAATTTTCCATTTTCTTTTACTGTTTTTAATACATATTCACTATTTTCAAAATTCTTTTTCATTTCTATTATTTCTATTGGTTCTGGCATCTTTTTAAGATATTCCTCCTTTGATTTTTTCTGCTAATTCTTTATTTATCCCTTTTATTTTAGTTAAATCTTCTATACTTGCTTGTTTTATTCTATCTACACTTCCAAATACTTTTAGTAATTCTTTTTTCTTAATTGGTCCTATTCCATCTATGTTATCTAATTCTGATTTAGTTAATTCTTTATCACGTAATTTTTTATGATAACTAATTGCTATATCATGTACACTATCCTGAAACATTGTTATTAAGTTCATTAATTTTTCAGATAACTTTAATTCATTTCTATTTTCATCAACAAGTGCTCTTGTTTGATGTTTATTATTTTTCACCATTCCATATACAGGAATATCTAAATTACATTTATTTATTGCTTCTTTTGCTGCTCTTATTTGAGTTATTCCACCATCTACAAAAATTATATCTGGAATCTTTCCTAAACTTATTTCATCTTTCTCTAATGAATATTTTAATCTTCTTGTAATTACTTCTTTCATACATGCAGGATCATCTTGATTATAAATAGTTTTTATTTTAAATTTTCTTGATAAATTTTTCTTTATTACTCCATCTTGCATTACGCTCATGCCTGCTACTATATTTGTTCCTGATAAATTAGAAATATCATAGCATTCTATCCTTCTTGGCAATTTACTTTGCTGTAATATTTCCTTTAATTCTGTTAACGCATTGTATTTTTCTTTATTTTTATTTTCCAATGTTATACGTGCATTTTTTTCTGCCATTTCTACTAATCGAAGTTTTTCACCTTTTTGAACATTCCTAATTTGTACTTTTTTACCTGCTTGCTTTGATAGCCAATCTTCTATTAAATCTTTATCTTCTATTTCTTTGTCAAGCATTATTTTATTAGGAAACACTTTATTTCCTATATAATATTGTTTAACAAATTCAGATAGTATTTTTTCTTCTTTTTCATCTTCTAAATTATTTAAAAAGAAATGTTCTCTTCCAATCATTTTACTTCTTCTTACAAAAAATATTTCTATACATAATTCTAATTCATTACGTGCTAATCCAATAACATCTATATCATTTTCTGTAATATTTGATACTTTTTGCTTTTCTGCTATATTCTTTATTGCTAATATTTTGTCTCTTATATATGCTGCTTTTTCAAATTCTTTATTGTTTGATGCTTCAATCATTTCATTTTCTAATTGTTTTACAACTTTATCTATTTTTCCGTCTAATAATGTTGTTATTTCATTTATTTGTTTCCTATATTCTTCTTTTGTAACATAATTCATACATGGTGCTAAACATTTTTTTATATAATAGTTCAAACAAGCTCTATCTTTATATTTGAATTTTTTACATTGTCTTATTTTATATTTTTCTTTAATGAATTCAACCATTTCTTTTGCAGCTCCTGATGATGCATATGGTCCAAAATATTTTGCTCCATCATTTAATATTTTTCTTGTTGTATATATATTGGGAAATTCATCTTGAACATTAATTTTAATATATGGATATGTTTTATCATCTTTTAATAACACATTAAATTTAGGCCTATTTTTTTTAATTAAATTACATTCTAAAATAAGAGCTTCTGATTCATTGTCAACAACAATGTATTCAAAACGATTCACTAAAGAAACCATATTTTGAATACGTTTTGTTTTTTTATTTTTTCGAAAATACTGCCTAACTCTATTTTTTAAAGAAATTGCTTTTCCAACATAGATAATATTATCATCCTTGTCATGCATAATATATACACCTGGTTTATTAGGTAATTTCTTTAATTCTTGTTCTATATCAAACATTTTATGTCCTTTCATATTTTTAAATTTATATATTTTATTATATCATTTCATATGAAAATATAAAAGAATCTTTAATTAAATTATGAAAAATATAATAAAATATTGAAACTTTTAGTATTTTATTATAATATAATATTATCAAAAGAAGAAATACAAATACTATTTATTTTTTATTCAAATTATAAAAGTTAGAATAATATTAATTATTATCATTTTATAAACTGTATATTTTTATATTAAGCGCCAGGACAGATTTTTTATCTGTTGACGAGGAAGAAACTTATCGAAATATTCGGCGGATGGTTTCTTGGCATGATTACTGCCAAAAATATTGGTTAAAAACAAATTGTAAAATTTGATAACAAATCCAATAGGGTAATCCTTATTTGTGTGTCTTCTTTAATTTATTTTAAAGGAGTTTTATTATGTGTGGAATTGTTGGATACGTAGGAGAAAAAAAATGTACTCCTATCTTAATTAATGGTTTAAAAAATTTAGAGTATAGGGGTTATGACTCTGCAGGTATTGCTGTTATGGAGCAAAATCATATAGAAGTTGTAAAAGAAAAAGGCAGAGTAAAAAATTTAGAAGATATATTATCTTCTACAGTTTTAAATGGAACTATTGGGATTGCTCATACAAGATGGGCTACTCATGGTAAACCATCAAAAGATAATTCTCACCCTCATAAGGATAACTCTAATACTTTTGCTGTTGTTCATAATGGTATTATAGAAAATTACAAAGAACTTCGTATGTTCTTAGAAGATTCAAATTATACATTTTATTCTCAAACAGATACAGAAGTAATACCTAATTTAATTCATTATTATTATTCAAAATATGATGAGAAGACAAAAGATAACTTTCTAAAATCAGTTATATATGCTTGTAATGAATTAAGAGGTAGTTATGCTATTTTAGTTCTTTGCAATGATTTCCCTAATATGGAAATAGTAGCTAAAAAAGATAGTCCTTTAGTAATTGGTAAGGGAACTAATGAATATTATATTGCTTCTGATATTCCTGCTGTACTAAATTATACTAAAGATTTTTATTTTTTAGATGATAATAATTTTGCTACAATAGAAGAAAACGAAATTCATTTTTATGATTCTAATAATATTGAATTAAATAAAGATTTAAAATCTATTAGCTGGGATTGTACTTCTAGTAGTAAACGTGGATATGACGATTTTATGATAAAGGAAATTTTTGAACAACCTGAAGCAATAAAAAGAACAATTATAAATAGAATTAATTTAGGTAAAATATGTAATTTTTCAGATATTAACCTTTCTAGAAAATATCTTTCTGCAATAGATAAAATATATATTGTAGCATGTGGAACAGCAATGCATGCGGGGTTAGTTGGTAAATATGCAATTGAAAAATTAGCAAAAATACCAACTATTACAGAAATTGCTTCTGAATTTAGATACCAAAATCCATTAATAGATAAAAATACTTTATGTATTTTTATTAGTCAATCTGGTGAAACTGCTGATACTATTGCTGCTTTAAAGCTTGCAAAACAAAAAAATTGTAAAACACTTGCAATTACAAATGTCATAGGTAGTTCAATCACTAGAGAAGCTGATTTTTCTATATATACAGAAGCTGGACCTGAAATTGCAGTAGCTTCTACAAAAGCTTATACTTGTCAAGTGGCATTATTATGTTGTTTTGCAATTTATTTATCAGAAGTTTTAAAGAGAGAAAATACTAATTTATTAGAAAATTTAAAGCAGGAATTACTTTGTATTCCTGAAAAAATTGAAACAATTTTGAAAAATTGTGACGTTGTTGAAGATGTTGCAAATAAAGTATATTTAGAAAAAGATATGTTTTTCCTTGGAAGAGGAATTGATTATACAACTTGCTTAGAAGGTTCTCTAAAATTGAAAGAAATATCTTATATTCATTCCGAAGCCTATAGTGCTGGTGAATTAAAACATGGACCAATTGCTTTAATAGAAAACAATATAACTGTAGTTGGTATTTTAACAGATGAAAATTTAATTGAAAAATCAGTAAGTAATTTACAAGAAGTAATTACTAGAGGAGCTAAAACTTTTGTTGTTTGTAATGATGAAAATGTTGCTAATCGTTTTGATTATTCTTTAGTTATCCCATCTACATATACTTACTTATCTCCTCTATTATCTATAGTACCTCTTCAATTATTGTCTTATTACATTACTAAAGAAAAGGGATTAGATGTTGACAAGCCAAGAAATTTAGCCAAATCAGTTACTGTTGAATAGTAATTATTTACATTAGGTATTACATTTTATTTATATATATACCTAAATAAAGAATAAAGAAGAGATATAGCCTTACGGCTATATCTCTTCTTCAACTAAAACTGGAATTTTTATATTTATAACAATTTGAAGTACATTGGGAACTTCCACAATTCTTACTTCTGATTTATCATAAATCTTTTGTATTGCCAATTCAGTCTTTATTTCCTGCTCTAAATTTTCAATTTTTTTCATTGCTATCTCTTTTGTTAAAAATTCTTCTCCCTCTCCATATTTGTATGGCCGTGAAGCTTGTGTAACTTGTCTATATTTCATAAACAAATTCTCCTCTCAATTTTATTTGTTAGAATTATAGCATATTATAATGTTTTTTTCAACTATTATAATATGATTTTCAAAATAGTTAATAAAATTGCTCCGTGGTATTCCTAGAATTCCAACAACTATAGCTGTTATAATATTTAATCCAATATGAAAATTCCATATGCTTCCTATTAAATTTACTACTAATATAATTATAGCCCCTATTATTGAATTTCCTATTATTTTTAAAATAACTTTAATTGGAAATATAAAAAATTTTCCAATTAAAAACAAAAAAATAATACAAGCTAAATATACGATGATACTATTAATGTCCAAACTCAATCACCTTACCTTTATATATTTTATTTTTATGATTGTTTTGGGACAAATATTCCTATATTTTACATTATTATATTGCTTTATTATATTTAATATCAATTTGATCTATTAAATTCAATACTATTTGATTTTCTTTTGCTTTTTTTACTAGATAATCATACTTTGATGATATCGCTTTTATTTGATATGTGTAATAATCTATCAATTCTTCCTCAGCATACTCAAAATTATGGTTTGCCTCTTCTAGTTCTTTTTTTGTTTTTAAAATACTTATTAATAATTCAATATCTTTTTCTTCTTTTGTCTTTTCAATAATTCTAATTTCTTTTCTGTATTGTTCTTCTTCCATAATTTAGTTTTTCTCCCTCTATACATATTTTTTATATTATATTCATTTTCTTACATTTTATTCTAATTAGTCTTAATTTCTTAACAAAATGACTTACTCCTCTTGTATTTTTACTTTCTTTGTGATACACTATGTTTATTAATATTAGCTATAATAAAAGATTAGTACTTTATTTAAATTTTATTAAGAGAGCCTACGGTTGGTGCAAGTAGGATAAAATAATTTAGGAATCTACTTTTATTGCTTTTCGTATAAAACGAAACCGATTAGTGCAGGTTATAGCATTATTAAGATACTATTTTTTAGTAATTAAGGTGGCACCGCGAACATGTAATTCGTCCTTATGCAATGCATAAGGATTTTTTGTTTGCTTATGACACAAATAAATAAGGAGGTACTATATGATTGATATTAAATTTTTAAGAGAAAACCCAGAAATTGTAAAAGAGAATATCAAAAAGAAATTCCAAGATCATAAACTTACTTTAGTTGATGAAGTAATAGAACTTGATTCAAAAAGCAGAGAAATAAAATTAAAAGGTGACGAGCTTCGCTCTGAACGTAATTCATTAAGTAGCCAAATTGGTTCTTTAATGAAAGAAGGAAAAAGAGAAGAAGCAGAAGTTATAAAAGAAAAAGTTAAAAAAATAAATGAAGATTTAGTTGAAAATGAAAAATTAGAAGCACAATATGATGCTGATGTTAAAGAAAGAATGATGAAAATACCAAATATTATCCATGAGTCTGTTCCAATTGGAAAAGATGACAGTCAAAACATTGAAATTAAAAGATACGGTGAACCTGTAGTTCCAGATTATGAAATTCCTTTTCATGGAGATATTTTAGAAAATTTAGGTGGTATTGATTTAGATTCTGCAAGAAGAGTTGCCGGTAATGGTTTTTATTATTTACTTGGTGATGTTGCAAGACTTCACTCAGCTGTTCTTACATATGCAAGAGATTTTATGATTAACAAAGGATTTACTTACTGTATTCCTCCTTATATGATTCGTGCAGATGTAGTTACTGGAGTTATGAGTTTTGAAGAAATGGATGCAATGATGTATAAAATAGAAGGTGAAGATTTATATTTAATTGGAACTTCTGAGCATTCTATGATAGGTAAATTCAAAGGTCAAATATTAAAAGATGAAAATCTACCTTATACTATGACTTCTTATTCACCTTGTTTTAGAAAAGAAAAAGGTGCTCACGGTATAGAAGAACGTGGAATTTATCGTATACATCAATTTGAAAAACAAGAAATGATCGTTGTTTGTGAACCAGAAGATAGTTGGAATTGGTATGACAAAATGTGGAACTATACTGTTGAACTATTTAAAAGTATGGGTGTTCCTGTTCGTACATTAGAATGTTGCAGTGGAGATTTAGCAGATTTAAAAGCAAAAAGCTGTGATGTTGAAGCATGGAGTCCAAGACAAAAGAAATATTTTGAAGTTGGAAGTTGTTCTAACTTAACAGATGCTCAAGCAAGACGTCTTGGAATTCGTATCAAAGGCGAAAAAGGTAATTATTATGCACATACATTAAATAATACTGTAGTTGCACCACCTAGAATGTTAATAGCTATATTAGAAAATAATTATCAAGAAGATGGAACTGTTATTGTTCCAGAAGTTTTAAGACCTTATATGGGTGGAACAGAAAGAATAACTATTAAATAATTTAAAAGGAGAGAAATATATGTTAATAAAAAATCCTGAATTTAAAATTTCAGCAGTTTCACCTAAGCAATATCCTGAAGATGATTTGCCTCAAATTGTTTTAGTTGGTAAGTCAAATGTTGGTAAATCTTCATTTATAAATACCATGGTTAATCGTAAAAAATTAGCTAGAACTAGTAGTGCACCTGGAAAAACTAGACAAATAAATTTTTATAATATGGACAATAAGTTTTATTTTGTAGATTTACCTGGTTATGGATATAGCAAAATGTCTAAAGTTGAACAGGCAAAAGTTGGTAGCTTTATTGAGCAATATTTAAATACTAGTAAAAATATTGCTTTGATTATATTTTTGATCGATATTAGACATAGTCCATCTGAAAATGATAGAATTATGTATAGATATATCATCAATTCAGAAAAGCCATGTATAGTAATTACAAGTAAAGCTGATAAACTTGCAGTCACAAAAGTTTCTAATCAAGTAACAGAATTACAAAAGGAATTAAATCCTTTGAAAGATTTAACTTTTATCCCTTTTTCTACTGAGAGAAAAATTTATACTGAAGAATCTTGGAAAGAAATAGAAAAAGTTTTAAATATTGAATAAAATAAATAAAAGGTAGAACAAATTGTTCTACCTTTTATTTATTTTTCTTCAACCTTTTTTGTTATCATTTTTAATGCTTTAGGGCGTTCTAATATTATGATATGTCCACATCCTAAACATTTTAGTTTAAAATCTACACCTACTCTTGTAATTTCCCATA
>JAAZCX010000047.1 GCA_012513065.1 Clostridiaceae bacterium
CATATGGCAAAAACTAAAAAACAAATAATAGAAGATTTAAAATTGATAGATGTAGTAATAGAAATAGTAGATGCTAGAATACCTAAATCAAGTAGAAATCCAGACATAGCAGAATGGACAAAAAATAAGAAAAAAATAGTAATACTTAATAAATTTGATTTAGCAGAAGATGAAGAAAACCAAAAGTGGATATCATATTTCAAAAAACAAGGAATAGCTAGTGTTTTAACAGATTCTAATACAGGAAAAGGAATACCTGAAACAATTAAAGAAATAGAAAAAGTAGCTAAAGAAGATCAAACTTACTTTGAAGAAAAAGGAAGAATAGGTAAATCAATAAGAGTTATGATTGTTGGAATACCTAATGTTGGAAAATCTTCATTTATTAATAGAATAACAAAAAAATCTTCAGCCATTGTAGGAAATAGACCAGGTGTAACTAGACAAAAACAATGGGTAAGAGTAAAAGAAAATATAGAATTATTAGATACTCCAGGAATATTATGGCCAAAACTTGAACAAGAAGAAACTGCTATTAATTTAGCATATACAGGAACAATAAAAGATAACAATTTAGAAATGACAGAAATAGCATATTATTTATTAAAATACTTATTAGAAAATAAAAAAGAAAGATTAGTAGAACGATATTCGTTACCTAGTGAAGAAGTAGAAGAAACATTAAAAAACACTGATAGATTAGAAAATGAGAATATATTGGAAATCTTATATATGATAGGCAAAAAAAGAGGAGCTATAATATCAGGTGGTAGAATTGATGAAGAAAAAGCATCTAATATATTGATAGATGATTTTAGAAGCGGGAAATTAGGAAAAATAACATTAGAAAAGGTAAGATAAAATGGAAGAATTAATAGATAGAAAAAAAGAAATAGATGAAGTTAAATTAATGCCTCCACTAGTATGGGCATATATAGGAGATGCTGTTTATGAATTATTTATAAGAACTGAACTTGTAAATAATACAAAATTAAATCCTCATAAACTTCATGTAGAAGCAATAAAATTTGTAAAAGCTAAAGCACAAGCTGAGTTATTAAATAAAATACAAGAGAGTTTAACAGATGAAGAAAAAGATATAGTAAGAAGAGGAAGAAATGCTGAAAATCATCATCTTCCTAAAAATGCTGATGCAACAGATTATATGTATGCGACAGCATTTGAAGCTCTTATTGGATATTTGTACTTAGGAAAACAAGATAACAGGTTAAAAGAAATATTAAATGAAATAAAAAATATTGAAGAAAATTAGATTTAAAAATATAAATACTAATTGACAGAAAAAATAAAACATGTTATTATATGTAGGCATTAAGTATAAAAGGCCCCTTGGTCAAGCGGTTAAGACGTAGCCCTCTCAAGGCTGAATCATGGGTTCGATTCCCGTAGGGGTCACCAAAAAAATAAAAAAATATTGTAAAAAAAACTCTTTTGTGGTATAACTAATTATAGTGATTAAACAAAGGAGGTTTTTTTATGGCTAAGAAACAAAGAGACGCAGGAAAAATATTTGTAAAGGTAATGGCAACTATGTTAGCTTTACTTATGGTTTTAGGTATTGGAGGAACACTACTTTTTTATTTAATATCAATGTAAAAAAATAAATTAAGGAAGAGAATAAATGAAAGATAATTTTTTTATAGCCATTAATGAATTTTGGCAATTAAATGTAATAGAATATATAAATTTGTTACAACAAAATCCTTTAAGAGTTATTACTTTAGCAATAGATATAGCAATAGTTATTTTCTTGATATATAAATTAATTAAAATAACTAAAAATTCTAGAGTATGGCAATTAATAAAAGGAATTGCGTTACTTATTGTTATAACTTTAGTAAGTGGGTGGTTACATTTAGATATTCTACATTCTATATTAACTTCAATTATGACATATGGAGTTATTGCAATGATAGTTATATTCCAACCGGAATTAAGAAGAGGATTAGAACAACTAGGAACTAATAAATTCACTAAATTTTTTGGAATAGATAGCGATATTATAACTAAAACCAAAGAAGATATATATAAAATTGTAATAGCATCTGAAGAACTAGCGTCTACTAAAACTGGAGGACTAATTGTAATTGAAAGAGATATAAAGCTTGGTGATATTGCAGATACAGGAGTACAAATAAATTCAGAAGTATCTCCACAATTATTAGTAAATCTATTTGTACCTAATACACCATTACATGATGGAGCAGTTATAATTAGTAACAATAGAATTATAGCAGCAGCTTGTATATTACCACTAACAGATGATAAAACAATTTCAAAAGAATTAGGAACTAGACATAGAGCAGCTATAGGAATATCAAAAGAAACTGATTGTATTGCTATTGTTATATCAGAAGAAACGGGTAAAATATCAATTGCAAAAGATGGAACTTTAATAGCAGATGTAGATGAAGAAACATTAAAAAAATTATTAATAAAAAATATGGTAAAAAATAGATTTGATAATAAAAATGAAGATAGAAAAAATAGAATAAAGCAACTTAGAATGAAATTTGAAAATAAAAACAAAGAAAAGAATAAAAAATAAGAATTAAGAATTGCGATTTAATATATTATTAAATCGCAATTCTGATATGGAGTAAAAAGTGAAAAATATAAAATTAACAATAGAATATGATGGAAAAGATTTTAACGGATGGCAAAAACAACCTAATAAATTAAATATACAAGGAGAAATAGAAAGAGCAATAGAAGAAGTAACAGGTGAGAAAGTAGATTTAATAGCTTCTGGAAGAACAGATGCAGGTGTACATGCTTTAGCGCAAAGTGCAAATTTTAAAACCAATAGTAATATACCAGTAGAAAAAATACCAGTAGCACTAAATACTAAATTAAAAAAATCTATAAGAATACAAGATGCAAAAGAAGTAGAAGAGAAATTTCATTCTCGTTATAATTGCAAACAAAAAACTTATAAATATATTATTAATAATGGTGAACAAGGAACAGCTATTTATAGAAATTTAGAATATTTTATTCCTACTAAATTGAATGTTGAAAAAATGAAAACAGCAATAAATTTTTTTGAAGGAGAACATGATTTCAAGGGCTTTAAAGCTAGCGGAACAAGTAGTAAGAGCAGTATAAGAAAAATATATAAAACAAAGGTAGAAAAAGATGGAGATAGAATTATAATACAACTTACGGGAAATGGCTTTTTATATAATATGGTTAGAATTATTTCAGGTACATTAGTTGACGTTGGATTAGGCAAAATTGATCCAGAAAAAATACCAGAAATAATTGAATCAAAAGATAGGACAAAAGCAGGAAAAACGTTACCTCCCTATGGATTGTATTTAGTAAAAGTGGAATACTAATTATATAATCACATAAAAAAATAATATTCATATTATATAAAAACAATAAAACATAAGGAGAGATATATATGAATACATTATTACTATTTTTTGCTTTACCAATAGCAACTATAATTCTTGCTATTGTAATAGAAAAAATAATTAGAAATCCCTTTTTAACAGCAGCAACGTTTTTTGCTATATATCTAATTGTTGCGTTTGCAGCATTTGATGCAAATTTCCTAGTGTATGTAATTGCATATACAATACTTGCATTCATTACAGCAATAATTACAGAATTTATATTGCAAAACTGTAGAGATATATGTACAAATAAAACAATGAATTGCACAAATGATAATACTTCAAGAAGTGAATCAGAAATAATGGTAAATAATGGATTTCAAAATAGAAGAAATTGCCAATGCTATAGAAGATAAAATACATTATTAAAACGCTTAAATTCCTTACGAGTTTAAGCGTTTTGTTGTATTGTTACAGTAATATTACAACAATATTATTTTTATGTGACACTTCACATATTTTGTTGTTTTTGACTATAAATTGTTGTACAATGAGATAAGTAATATTATTTTGTCAAATATAAGGAGGAATATAAAAATGGCAATGAATCCAATGCAAAGAAAAGCAAACAATTACTTATTAATAGGAATTTTAGTAACATTATTAATTACAGGAAGCATTATAGTAATTCTATTTATGCAATTAAATAATTTACAACAAGAAAAGAAAAAACAAGAAACATCAATGAAAAATGTTTATGTTTTATCTAAAGATATAAAATCAGGAGAAAGTATATCATTTGATGTATTGAAACAAAAATCAATTTCATCAATGATACTACCATCAAATGTACTTTCAACAGAATTAACAGATAACACTATAGCAAAAATCAATTTAAGTGCTGGAACAGTAATTACAAACGATATGGTAGTTGAAAGTGATCAAAAAACTACTAATGATTTAAGAAAACAAGAATATAATATGATAATTTTACCAAGTCAAATTCAAAGCGGAGATTACATAGATATACGTTTAAGACTTTCTAATGGAGTAGACTATATAGTAGCATCTAAAAAATGTGTAGATATACCAAAAGTTGAAGATGTAGATTCTGCTTCTGCAATTTCTATAAAAATGAATGAATCAGAAATAATGGTTATGAGTAATGCAATAATAGAAGCATATATTGATCAAGGATCTTTATTATATGCTACAACATATGTTGAACCAGGTTTACAATCAATAGTAACTCCAACATATGTGCCAACAGGAGCAGTACAAAATGCAATTAATAGCAATCCAAATATTGAACAAGAAGCTAAGAATGCATTATTTGCAAGATATAATCAAAATTCAACAATAAGAACAAATATTATCGATGGAACTTTAGCACAATATGCACAAGATAGAGTTGATAATATTCAAGCAGGAATAGAACAAGAAATAACAAAAGCAAAAGAAGAAAGACAATTGTATTTAGAATCATTAGGAGGATATTAAAATAAATAAACGGAGGAAGACAATGAAAAGAATTGGATTCATTGGAGCATACGATAAAATAGATTTTATTTTATATATAGCCAAAATTTTAGTAGAAGTTGGAAAAAAAGTGTTAGTAATAGATGGGACACTTACACAAAAGGCTAAATATATTGTTCCAGTTATAAAACCATCAAAATCTTATGTGACAGAATTTGAAGGAATTGATATAGCGGTAGGTTTTGAAAACTTAGAAAATATTAAACAATATTTAGCATTACCTAAAATATCAGATTTAGATTACGATATAATTCTTATGGATTTAGATACAATAGAGGGAGTACAAAATTTTGAATTGGAACAATTTGATCAAAATTATTTCGTTACATCATTTGATATGTACTCAATAAAAAGAGGATTAGAATCTATTTGTAGTATACAATCTCCAATTCATGCTACAAAAGTATTATTTTCACAAGAAATATTAAAAGAAGAAGATGAATATTTAAATTTCTTATCTTTAGGAAGTAAAATTATATGGAATGAAGAAAGAATTTATTTACCTTTTGAAGTAGGAGATCAAACAGTTATATATTACAATCAAAGAGTGTCAAAAATAAAATTTAAAAAACTAAGTAATCAATATAAAGAAGGTTTAATTTATATGACAACAAAGATATTAGAAGATATTGATGAAGTGTCAATTAGAAAAATTTTCAAAAAAATTGAAAGAGGAGTATAGATAAAATGGCAGTAGTTGCATTTTGGAGTGATGAAGAAAAAGAAACAGGACAAACAATGTCAATGGTAGCACTTTCTACATATATGGCAATAGAACATAACTATCGTATTATAAATGTAAGCACTAATTACAATGAAAATACATTAGAAGCTAGTTATTGGGATATGTCAAAAGAAAACAGTATTGTAAAGACAATTGCTAACAATGCTACTGGACAAATGGGATTAGAATCTGGAATAGAAGGATTAGTTAAAATAATAAATAGTAATAAAACTTCTAACAACATAGTATCTAGTTATGCAAAAGTTGTTTTTAAAGATAGATTAGATGTACTATGTGCACCTAAAACACAAAACTATGAAGAATATGAACAAATCTCAAATATATATCCTACAATACTACAAGTAGCTGATAAAAATTATGATTTAGTATTTGTAGATGTTTCAAAAAAAATGCCAGAAGAATGTGCAAACAGAATATTAGAAATAGCTGATGTAATTATTGTAAATATAACTCAAAGATTACAAACTATAGACTCAATAATTAAATTAAAAGAAAAAAATGATTTCTTTAAGAAAAATAATATATTAATAAATATAGGAAGATATGATAAATTTTCAAAATATAACATTAAAAATGTTACTCGTTATTTAAGGGAAAAAAAAGATATATATGCTACACCTTATAATACATTATTTTTTGAAAGTTGTTCAGAAGCAAAAGTAGCAGAATTCTTCTTAAAATTAAGAAGAATAGATTCTGAAGATAGAAATGCAACATTTATCGAAGAAATAGCAAGATTAACAAAAGATTTAATATACAAAATGCAAGAATTACAATTAAAATTATAACAAAAAAGGAAGGAGCCCTATACTATGAACTTTATAAATATAATATTAATTCTACTAGTACTATTAGGCGCAGGATTTTTTATTATACGTAATTTAAAAAGAAAACAAGATGAAATAGTAGAAGAACAAGTTCAAGTTGATGATAAAACATATACGTTAGAAAAAATGACATCTTTTATAAAGAAAAGACTAGATGAAATAACAAAAATCAACTTATATGATATTGGACTTTCAGAAGAAGAATTAAAAAGAAGAAAGAACAAAAAATATGAATTGAAAAAAGCTTTAAAAGGATGTACATATGGAGACGTAAATGATAAGAAATACGTAAAAGAATTAATTTATGATATTTTATTAAAAGAATATGGCGTTTCAGAAATAAATATATCAACAGCTATTCCTTTCGATATACCATCACTTTTAGTTAGCCAAGACAAATTTGAAATTATATTATATATGTATAAACAAGAATTTGGATATGAAGCTTTAACAGAAATTATTAAAAAATATAATTTGGCTAGATTAAAATACGTAGCAGGTGAAACAAAACCTTCTTATGTTATAACAGAAGAGGAAATTAATGATATTTTCGAAAAAGAAAACTTTATTCTTACTTTCCAAGATAAATTAAATGTTGTTGTGCAAAGAATTTATCAACATTATAAAGGATATAGTAGTATTGACGAAATAAGAGATATGAACATTGACGGTATTTCAGGAGGTGTATCAGGACTTCCAGAAAGTTTCTTAAGTCAAGTTGCACAAACTGACGGAGATTACTTAGAACAAATCGTTGATCATAAAGTACCAAGAGCTTGTGATAGTATATGGGTAATGTTCCAAGGTAAATCAATTCGTTTAGCATTCTTATCTTTTGGAACAGAATCAGAATTAAAGAGAGTATGTCAAAATATTTATAAATACAATAATCCAGGACAATTATCTGATACAAATGGATATAAAATTAATGAAATGAAAGATGGATCACGTGTTGTTGTAGTAAGACCAAGTATGTCAGAAACATGGGCATTCTTTGTAAGAAAATTCGATGTTAAGAGAGCAACATTGGAACAAATAATTCAATTCCCTGGAAAAGATGATGCAATAGATTTACTAAAATATTTAGTAAAAGGAGCAAGAATTATATCACTAACTGGTGAACAAGGTTGCCGGAAAAACAACAATGCTTATGGCTATGATAGAAAATATATATGAAACTATGAACCTTCGTATTACAGAAACTGCATTCGAACTTCATTTAAGAAAAATATATCCAACAAGAAATATTTTATCTATGCGTGAAACAGAAACAGTATCTGGACAAGAATGTTTGGATGTTCAAAAAAAGACAGATGGTTCTGTTAATATCATCGGTGAGGTTGCAACAGATCCTGTTGCATCATGGATGATACAATCTGCCCAAGTTGCATCTAAATTTACTTTATTTACTCACCATGCAAAGACATTTCCAGATTTAGTAACAGCACTTCGTAACTCAATGTTAAGAGCAGGAGTATTTAAAGATGAAAAAACAGCAGAAGAACAAGTAGTACAAGTATTAAACTTTGACATTCACTTAGTAAAAGACTTTAGAGGAAGAAGATATATTGAGAGAGTAACAGAGTGTATTCCATTAGAAGAAAAAAATGAATATACATTTGATCATAGAAAAGAAAAGACATTAGAAGGAAAAATAGACAAATTTATGGATAATGCAACTTATTACTTTACAAAAACAACTAATAAAGAATTATATAAATATCAAAACGTCTTAGAGTATCATGATGGATCTTATATATTAACAAATAAAATAACAGATAATAATATAAAGGCAATGATAAATAATATGGACGATAATGATGCAGAAGAATTTATTAAATTTGCAGAAAGAAATTGGGGAACAAGAATAAATAGATTTTCAGATAAAGAAAATGAAGTTCAACCAAAAAAACGTGGAAGAAAACCACTTAATAAATAATTACAATAATATATAGAGAAAAGAGGTGTTTATAAGTAGAATGAACAGTTCAATGATAACATACATATTGATTGGTTCAGGAGTATTGTTTGGTATAATATTAATTGCATTTATAATTTTACAAAAAAACAATAAAGAAGCAAAATATATAAGACAATTACAACAAGGTACAAAAACAACAAGTTTTTCAAGTGAAGTGTTATATCAAAAATTATATATAATTTACTTAAGGACACCTTTTATAAAAAGATATTTATTAAAATTAAGAAGAAGACTTGAAATTATTAATATTGAAGATGAGTATTTAACAAGATTACAATCTTCTAAAATATTAACAAGAGCAATTTTAATAGTAATACCTCTTACAATTGCTATAATTTTTCTTACTTCAAAAAACACATTATTAATGAGTATATTATTAATATTTGAAATTTTCCTATTAGATACATTTATAGACGGAAGAGTAGATAAAATTGATAACAATTTATTAAAACAACAAATTAATTTCTTCTCAGAAATAAGACATTCATATCATGAATTTAATATGGTAGAAGAAGCAATATATCAGACAGCACAAGATGATGATAATCCAGAAATGGCAAGACAAGCAGAAAAAATATATGAGGTATTAATATCAGATGATCCAGAATCAGAATTAGAAAAATATTATGATATAGCACCAAATGCATATTTGAAAGAATTTGCTGGTGTATCATATCTTACAAAGGAATTTGGAGATAGAAAAATTGATGGAGCATCATTATATCTAAAAAACTTAAACAATATTACACAAGAAATGCAATTAGAAATATTAAAAAGAGATAAATTAAATTATGTATTTCAAAGTTTATCAATAATTTCAATTATACCAATGTTATGCTTAGAACCAATAAAAAATTGGGCTGTTGACCAATTTAGTTTTGTTGAAGGTTTCTATGCTGGCAAAAGTGGAATGATTGTACAAATATTAATATTAATAACAACATTTATATGTTATTTATTAACAAGAAAATTAAAAGACAACGAATCTACAAATATAAACACAAAAAATACACAAAATCCATGGCAAGAAAAATTATACCATGTAAAAGCAATCAAAAAATTAGTAGATTTATTTATACCAAAAGAAGGAACAAAAGAATCAAGAAAACTAAAAGAAACCATGAAAAATGCAGCTTCAAAAGATAAAATACAATGGTTATACATTAATAGAATTTTGTTATGTGTAACATCTTTTATAGTAGCAATGGTATTTTTCTCACAATTACATAGGATAACAATTGAAAATATTTATAAAGACCCAACAAATACGTTTAATGTAATAGGTAAAGTATCAGATAAAGATGCCAAAAAAGCAATGGAACTTACAAAATCTGATAATGACTATATAAAGTATTTTAAAGGTAAAGCTAATTTACAACAGACAGATATAGAAAAAGCAATGAATAGAGGAACTGTAAATAAAGATTACATAGATAGCAATGACAAAGAAATTCAAGCAGCAGCAATAAGAATAATGGAAAAAATAACTATAGTAAATAGTGAATATTTAAGTTGGTTAGAAGTTCTAGGTTCTATGGTAATAGCCATGATAGCATACATGGGACCAGTATTAATGCTTAAATTCCAAGCTAAAATGAGACAAATAGAAATGGAAGATGAAGTAATGCAATTCCAAACTATTATCTTAATGCTAATGAGAATTGAAAGAGTTAATGTAGAAATTATACTAGAATGGTTAGAAAGATATTCAAATATATTCAGAGATCCAATCAGCAAATGTGTAAATGATTATGAAAGTGGACCTTGGGAAGCATTAGAAGCAATGAAGGAAGAAGTAAATTATCAACAATTTATTAGAATTATTGAAAGCCTTCAAGCAGCAGTAGAAAAGATTCCAATCAAAGATGCATTTGATGAATTAGATACAGAAAGAGAATATTATCAAGCAAAAAGAAAAGAATCAAATGAAAGATTAATTTCTAGAAAAGGAATGATCGGAAAAGTAATAGGATTTGCACCAATGGTATTATTGTTTGTTGGATACTTAATTATCCCATTAGTATTTATAGGATTAACAAGTATGTCATCAGCATTCAATTCTATGGCAACTAAGTAAGGAGGAGATTTTAAGTTATGGAAAATGCATCAAAAGCATTAATAATGGCAGGATCTGTTCTAATTGCAATAGTTGTAATATCATTATTAGTAATATTTTTTGGTAATTTACGTGGATTACAAAATACAACTCAAAGTGTTGAACAAGTAGAACAAGCTACAGAATTTAACAAACAATATGATGCATATGCCAGAGATGTATATGGAAGTGAATTACTATCAATTGCAAATAAAATAAATGATTACAATGAAAGAATTGCAGAAAATGATCAATATACACAAATTACACTAGCAGTAACAATTCAAAATGATATTGATAATGAATATTTTAAAAAAGGAACATATACTACAAATTCATTAATACAAAAAGTTGAAAATCTAGAAGATAAAATAAATTCAATAGGTTCACAAAAAATAATAAGTAGCGCAAATAAAAAAGTTTCAAGAAAAGTAAGTAAGTTAGCAACCATGAGAACAGCAGATATTGAAGCTTTAGGATTTACAACAACTCAATATCAAGAATTAGTAAGTCAATATAATTCATATAAAACATTATTAACAGAAATAAAATCAAAAACATTTAAATTTGTTAATTTTGATTATGAAAAATACACAGGAAGAATTACAAAAATGAATTATAAATACTAAAATTAGGAGGAGGAAGAATGGAGAATGCAACAAAAGCACTAATAATAGCAGCAGGAGTATTAATTGGAATGATGATTATATCTGTTGGTGTAGCTCTATTTACTTCTTTTTCAGATTTTAGTCGTAGTACACAAGAAAAGGTTGATGAAGCAAAAATTTCAGAATGGAATAATAATTATTTAAAATATTATGGAACAACAACAATCGAGAAAAATGGTAAAGAAGAAATTAAGCCAATTCAATTAACTGCACATGATGTTATAAGTGTAGCAAATCATGCAAAACAAAATAATATAAATTATGAATTACAAAATCAAAATAGATTTGACGAAAAAACTTATTATGTACAAGTTCAAGTAGGATCAAAAACAAATTTTGAAAAAGTTGAAGAACAGGAAAAGAATACATTTTTAAAAGAAAATTCAATGACATCAGAAAATGAGATTAAATATTATATTTGCACTGATGTAAAAATAAGTAATATAACAAAAAGAGTAATGTATATTAAATTCGAAGAACAATAAAATATTATATTTTGTAAAAAAATAATATTAATAATTGCATTAAAAAAGTATTAATGTTATAATAAAAAGGAATTTGTGGAATGAAAAAAAACTTATTAATATTGTTAGGAATATTTATACTAATTATAGCTATTTTATTTTTTATTTATAATAACTATATAAAAGTAATAATATTATCACAACAATCAAATAAAGAATACGAAAATTATACAGAAAACACAGTATTAGGTTCTTCATTAATGACTTTAATAAATAAAGCTATAGACCGAAATGAAAAAAATGGAATAGAAAAGAATAATAAAAATTTATATATAGAAAACAATGAAAATTCAATAAAAATAGAAATTAAATTTTTAGAATCTGATAAAATTTTTCAAATGGAAACGATTAGCAATTTGGGTTCAGAAGAATTTATAAAAAATTATAATAGTAGAAAATTTAATTGTACAAAAAAAGAATATCATCAAAAGACAAAACATATTAAATATATACTATTTGAAGAAATTTAGTTATTAATTTTTAAAATATAAAACACAAAAGGTAAAAAAATAGGAGGAAATTATTATGGAGAATGCATCAAAAGCATTAATTATTGCAGGGTCAATATTAATATCAATAGTTATTATTACATTAGGAGTAATGATAGTAGGGAATGTAACAGATACAATCCAAAAAAATTCAAATTTATCAGAACAGGAAATTTCAACTTACAATCAACCATTTGAAGCTTACTTAGGAACAAAATCAGGAACACAAGTAAGATCTCTATGTGATAAAGTTAGAAATCATAACAATGCTAGTATAGATGATGTAACAAGACAAATAGTATTACAAGAAGGAGATGCTTCAAATGTAACAGCAGCAACAGAAACAGCAGTAACAGCATCAGCTGTTAATACAATAAAACAAAATATAAAACAAGGAAAAACATATACTATTTCATTAGGTTATGACGCTAATTCAGGATTAGTTGTTGCAGTAGGAATTGAAGAAAAAAAATAATTTAAAGTAAAGGAAAGAATATTATGGAGAATGCAGCAGAAGCTTTAATGATGGGGTTCGCTGTTCTAATCTTTGTAATAGCATTGACAGTGGGAATTACATCTTTTAATCAAGTAAAAAATATTTCAGATGTAGTATTATATACAACAGATGAAACAAATTATTATGATTATCAAGGGGCGATAGGTAAGGCATCACAAAATAGAATAGTAGGATTAGAAACCATTGTTCCAACTTTATATAAATATTATAAAGAAAACTATACTATATTATTTCGTGAAGGAAGTTATAATATGCAAACAGGAGAATTTAGCAATGTTAAAACATTAACTATTTATGAAACTCCTTCAGTATATAAAACAAGAAATAATTCTATATTATGGGGAAAATCTTATAACAGAATAATGGAAAAAAAATATAGTCCATACATTTCTGGCGGATATAATGAAGAAGGAAATAAAGAAATATTCTCATTTGACTTAGAAGAAGAAACCTTAAGACATGAACCTTGGACAGGTAGCTATGATAAAGCAAAGGAAAATTTGGATAGTTTTTTATATGGCGAGATTTATTATAATCCAAACAATAATAGTAAATACATTGATTACAGTAATTTACCATTACAAACTGGTGGATTTATTGGAAAATACAAAGATGCAAAATTTGTTGAAACAATTGGAGAATATACATATTCAAGTAATCAAGAAAATGATAGTGATACAGAAGATGGAAGCTCAATTAGTAGCCTAGTAAAAGAAAAGAAAAAAAGAATTATTATTTTTACAAAGATTAATAATTAGTAAAGAACGATAAAAGGAGGAATCAAAATGGGAGATAGTTTAATTACAGTAATAGCTATATTTTTAGCAGCAATCTTAATGTTTGTTTTTCCACTTATGTCTATGGCTGAGAGGACTGATGATGTATCACAATTAGCAATACAAACAGCAACTGCAGAATTTGTAGACAAAGTAAGAACTACTGGTAAATTAACTTTAGATGATTATGATAAGTTTTTATCAACATTATCTTCATCAGGAAATTCATTTGATGTAGATATAGAAATTCAACTATTAGATGAAAATCCAGGAGTAAAAACAACACAAACAGAAATGACAAAAATAGGTGAAAATTTATATTATAACCTATATACAAGTCAAGTAAATGAAAAATTAAATAAAAATGGAAAAATTACTTTAAAAGAAGGAGATAGAGTTTCAGTTACAGCTAAAAATACAAATCAAACAATTTCACAAATATTAAAGAATTTCTTTTATCAATTAGCTGGAAATGATACATATCAAATTGCTGCTCAACATGCAGGAATTGTTACCGTAAATGGAACAAAGTAAAAAATATATTAAGAGAGGGCAGAGAGTAAAATCTGTCTTTTTTTATAATAGAAAGGGAAAAAATGAAGATACAGCATTTAGCAATAGTATTTATAATTATAATGTTACCAATATCAATGGTAATTACATATTATATTCAAACACAAATTGATACTATAAATTTGCAAGGTACGTATAATTCAAAATTACAAACAGCAACTTATGATGCAATAAAAAGTTTTCAATTGAATACAATAAATAATAAATATTCTACAATAAGTGATTCTAAGATAAGAGATATAGAAGCGTCAATTTCAACTTTTTATAATTCATTAGGTACTGAATTAGGAGCAACAGGATATAATGAAGAAAGTCTAAGACAATTTATACCAGCTATTTTGTATACAATGTATGATGGATATTATATTTATGGTGAATATTATAATGAAACTAATGATAGTTATCAATATGGATTAAAACCATATATATATTACTCATGTAGATATAAAAAAGGAAATAGTGATTTTATAGTAAACTATACATTAGATAACACAATTACTATATATGGAATTGTATCAGGGCAATATATAACTAAATCTGGATCATTAATAAGTCCAAGTATGATATCAGAAATACAAAAAAATGCAAATGGTGAAGTTATTTCTTTAAAATATGATGGTGTATTAATACAACCAGAAATATTAAAAGAACAATTAATAACTATAGATCAAAATAATTTTTCTACAAATAATGAATATGAATATTTAACTTATAGTAATAAAAAAATATATAAAGATGATAAAGGATATTTTTGGAATAATAAAAATAATAAACAATATATTACAGATAATGAAACATTAAATTTTGTACAAAAAAATACAATTGGTGGACATTTATATAGTAATAGTGCAGTTAAATATTATGCAGATGCTTATGAATTTAGTATATGGGTAAATAGTAATTTAAGTACAATAACTCAATCAAATGCTATTGATTCAAATGGTAATAAAATTCAAGATTTTGCAATTAGTACACAAGAAAATAATATATTTAAATTAAGCGAAGCAAATAATCCGTTAGTATCAGATTCAAACTTTAATCAAAACAGAATATCTGTTATTAGGAAATCTATTGAATCTAATTTATCATCTGCAATAGCAAACTTTGGATCAAGTGCTGAATATGAATTTGTTATGCCATCATTTACTGAAGATGATTGGGATAAATTAGTTAATAATGTATCAGTATCAACATTTATGCAAGGAGTACCAATTGGAGCAAAATTTTATAATAATTATTGCATTATTTCAAATGATAAAAATAAAGAAGTTGTAACAGAAGATTCAATTTATGTTGTAACAGAAGATGGACAAGTACATTATCCAGGATGCAAAGACATAATAGATAATGACAAAACAATTGTACAAGCTTATAAAAATATAGATTTTGAAAGACAAACAGTAGTTATAACAGAAGGTGACGAAAGATATTTTTATCCACAACATAGTGAAAAATGTTATGATTGTATGGTAAATATTGCAGAAACATATGATATTGATGAGATAATAAAAGGAAAAGTTACTATATACAACACAAATGAAAAAGATTTTCAAACAAAAGACATAAGAAATACTACATTAAGAAAAATATATTTAACATCTCTTGCAAGAGAAAAATATGATTTATATAGAACAAATAATTATTTTGGTAATTAATAAAAATTAAGAAAGCATAAAATGCTTTCTTTTTTATTGTAAAAGAGAATGTAGTATAAAAAAATGGGAAATATAAGATTATAATATCAAAAATTAAGTTAACGAAAGGAGAAAAATGAAAAGAAAATTTAAAATAACTTTATTAATACTCATATTATTAATAATATATATATATATTTCAAGTGTGACATTATTACCTAAAAGTATAATTTTAATGCAAGGTGAAACATTAAATTTAGCAACTTTGTGGGGAATAAGCATACAAGAAAAAAGTAATACAAATCCTAATATATATGAATATAAACAGGGGAAAATAATACAGGCGTCAAGTAATGCAAGTGAAGAGAAAAATAAAGAATTAGGTAAGATTGATTTAAGTTTTAATTTATTTAATTCTGTTTCTTTAAAAGAAATATCAGTCAATGTAATTCCTAAAATGAAAGTAGTACCACTTGGAAATGCTATAGGACTTAAATTATATACAGAAGGAGTACTAATAGTAGGAATGTCTGATATAGAGGGACAAAAACCATATGAAAAAGCAGGAATAAAGGAAGGAGATAGAATTATTGCAGTAAACAATAAAGAAATATCTTCAACAGAAGAATTAGTAGAAACAGTAAATAATACAAAAGGAAAAGAGATAATAATAAAATATATGAGGGAAAATGTTGAAGAAACTACTAGTATGATACCTGCAAAAACAAAAGATAATGAGTATAAATTAGGTTTATGGGTAAGAGATGCAGCAGCAGGGGTAGGAACGGCTACATTTTATGTTCCAGAAAGTGGAATGTTTGCATCACTAGGACATGGAATTACAGATGTAGATACAGGAGAGCTTATAACAATTGCGAATGGAGAATTAGTAACAACTAATATTGTTTCAGTACAGAAAGGTGAAAAAGGAAAACCTGGAGAAATAAAAGGAACTATTGAAGGTGGAAGTAAACTAGGAAATATAACAAAAAATACTGGTTTTGGAATATTTGGAAAAATAAACAATAAGAATAGTATGAATATTGATATGGAAGAGATGGAAATTGCAAATCGTGATGAGATAAAACAAGGAAAGGCACAAATTATATGCGAGTTAGAAACTGGAAAAAAAGAATACTATGATATAGAAATTCAAAGAATATATACAAATAATAATAAAGATAATAAAAGCATATTAATAAAAGTAACAGACGAAAGATTGTTAGAAAAAACAGGAGGTATTATTCAAGGAATGTCTGGATCTCCAATTATTCAAAGTAATAAATTTATTGGAGCAATAACTCATGTACTTGTAAATGATCCGACATCTGGATATGCAGTATTTGCAGATATGATGATAAAGGAAATGAAAGAGACATAGAAAAAATCCTAGTCTAAATATAGACTAGGATTTTGGAAGTTTTATATCTTAAATATTAATGCATTAAGATATTCCTGTGAATCTGAAGTTATAGGTGATGCATTTAAAGGAACGTGTGAACTAGGTAAAAGATTCTTTGACTTAATCCATGCAAATGGAAAATCAATATTTTTTAAAGGTCTAAAAAAGTCTGTTCCATTCGATTGTACAAAAATATAAATTTTTGTGCCCTTAGTTTTAGAATCTTCGCTTAAAGCATAAGTACCGCCCTCTAAATCAGAAAATAATTCAATTATAATCCGACCCTCTGATGATTTCTTCAAATTTTCATTTTGCATTGTAAAACCTCCTAATGTATATTTTTTTTGAAAAACAATAATATTATAACATAAAAAAAACAAAAAGTAAATAGTGTAATTAATTGGAAGAAATTAAAAGAATAAATAGAATAAAAAATAAAAAGAAGAATGTATTCTTCTTTTTATATATAATATTATAATATTTATTTTAAAAGCATAGGTCCTATATTTGCTATAGTTCCAGCACCTAATGTTAAAACGATATCATCTTTTTGAGCATTATTTTTTAAATAAGATACAATATCATTAAAATCAGGTATATAAATAGCTTTTCTTCCAAGTTCTTTAATTTTGTTAATAATATCTTCAGATGAAATATTATAAGTATTAGTTTCGCGAGCTGCATATATGTCTGTAACAATTATATTATCAAAATAAGTTAAACTATCTGCAAATTCGCTTAATAAATTTTTGGTTCTACTATAAGTATGTGGTTGGAAAACAACCCAAGAAGTATTATATGTTTTTTTCTTTAAAGCAAGTGCTGTAGCTTTTATTTCGGTTGGATGATGTCCATAATCATCATAAATTGATACTCCATTAAATTGACCAATAAATTCAAATCTTCTATGAGCACCTGTATATTTTTTTAATGCAGATTTAATATCAGATTTTTCAATTCCATAGCTATCACATAAAGAGATACAAGCTAAAGAATTTAATACATTATGAGCTCCAGGAACAGATAATTCAAAAGAACCATAAAAGTAATTGTTATGATATACATCAAAACGTGGGAAACCATTTTTATCAAAAGTTATATTTCTTCCAACAAAGTTAGCTCTCTCATTTTCTATACCATAAGATACAATTTTTGCATTAGTATAAGTATGTAATTTTGAACAATATTCATTATCAAGGTTAACAACTAATAAACCATTATCAGGTAATAATTTAACATATTTAATAAATGCTTGGTTTATATTTTCAATATTTTTAAAATAATCTAAATGGTCATTATCAATATTTAGAATAACCTCAGCTTTAGGATAAAACTTCAAAAAGCTTTCTAC
This sequence comes from Clostridiaceae bacterium, assembly GCA_012513065.1. Lineage (GTDB taxonomy): Bacteria > Bacillota > Clostridia > TANB77 > CAG-508 > UMGS1663. The sequence continues at coordinate 18,486 of JAAZCX010000047.1, forward strand.
ATATTCACATGCTTCAATAATAAAATGTTCACTGTTTCCAATGCGATAATTTCCATTAATAGACTTTAGTGTTGCACCTACTTGAATAGAAGGGTCAAATCCTGCTTCAATGAAACACATTGATACCATAGAAGTTGTAGTTGTTTTTCCATGAGTACCAGAAATACATATTGTATCATTAAAAGCTTTTGTAATAAGACCTAAAAAATCAGCTCTTTCCATTGTTGGGATATTTAATTCTTTTGCTTTTACAAGTTCTACATCATCACTTTTGATAGCAGCTGTATAAACTACAAGATCAGCCTTTGCTACCATATTTACATCATGACCTATAATAACATGAATACCATCTAAATTTAATTTTTTTGTAGTTTCTGATTCTGCCCAATCAGAACCTGTTACAGTAAATCCCCAATATTTTAAAATTTCGGCAATACCACTCATACTAACTCCGCCGATACCAATCATATAAATATGTTTATAATTTTTTAAATTTTGTATATTTGCCAATGTAAGCGCTCTCCTTTTATATAATAATATGATTCTAATTCATTTAATAAACTAAATTCTTTATCTAAAGATTATACAATTTTTTAATACTTTTTTCAATATATTTTTAAAAAGTTATAGTATATTATATGAATTTTTTTCATAAATGTGAGAATAATAAAGGTAACAAAAAATATTTTTCTTAAATTTGTAAAAAAGAGAAGGAAAAAACATTTTTTTGACGAATAATATTATTGTACATAGAAAATGTACAAATTTAAAAAACAGTAGAAAGAGGTGCTTAAGATGCAAATTACAGATGTACGTTTAAGAAAAGTAAATTCAGAAAACAGAATGAAAGCTGTTGCTTCTGTAACATTTGATAACGAATTCGCAGTTCACGATATTAAAGTTATCGAAAGTCAAAATGGATTATTTATCGCTATGCCAAGCAGAAAAACTCCAAACGGAGAATTTAAGGATATAGCTCATCCAATCAACGCTGAAACAAGAGAGAAAATTCAAAAAGCTATATTAGAAGCTTATGAAGCTCCAGAAACTGAAGAAACTTCAGAATCAGCAGAATAATATAAAAATAAAAAACTTCATTTTAATGAAGTTTTTTTGTTGTTTATTTTACTTATTATCAAATTTGTAACAATTCATAAATTGCTTTAGCATATATATTAGTGGATAATAACAATTTATCAATATCAATAAATTCATCAACTTTATGACACATATCTTTATCTCCTGGAAAATTCATTCCAAAAGAAATACAATTTGGAAAAGCTCTAGCAAATGTTGCTCCACCTATAGAGAGCGGGGAATAATTAGAATCACATGTTTCATTAAAAATATCACATAATTTTTTGACAAGTATATTATTTTGATCTACTAAGAGATGTGGTTGTATTTTTAGTATATTAACTTGATTTACAAATATCTTGTTAAAAGTATCTATAACATTATTTATATCAGTATGAACAGGAATTCTTAAATCAATTCCAATAATAATTTTATTATCAATATAAGAAAATTGTGAAGTATTTAAAGTTAAGTTGCCTGATTCATCTTCAATATTTAAATTTAATTTATTACCTAAATAATCATCTCCAATATAATTACAAAAGTTATTTACTAACGGAATATTAATGTTCCAGTTTTTAAATAAATCATTTAACACAATAAGTAATTTTGAGATTGAATTTACTCCTAACTCAGGATGGGCACTGTGGGATGCAATTCCGTAAGATGATAACTTTATATGGTTATCATCAATTTTATATAGATCAATCTCGTAATTATAATTATTTATTATTTTTTTACAACACAAGATTACTTTTTGAATAATATGTTTATCAACAAGTTTTAATATAACACTACAAAACTTAGGGACTACGTTAATAGCGTTATTATTGCAATTAATTTCTTCTATTATAATTGGGAAAAGTTTATTATTTATAGTTGTCTTAGATATATTTTGGGATAAAGTCAAAGATACAACAGATTTTTCGGCATAGATACAAGGAAAATCCGAATCTGGGCTAAAACCCAATGATGGTATTTCTTCATGTTCTTTATAATAATTAATACATTTCCAATTTTTTTCTTCGTTTAATCCTACAATTAATCTAACTCTTTTATTGAAAGATATATTATTCTCTTTTAAGTAATTCATAACAGCTTTCATTGCATATAAACAACTTACAACAGGCCCTTTATCATCAATTGCACCTCTACCATATATACAATTATTTGATAGGGTAGGAATAAAAGGATCATAAGACCAATCATCAGCTTTAGCTGGTACTACATCTAAATGGCCAATGATTCCGATTAATTCATCACCTTCACCAAATTCAATGAATCCACAATAACCATCAACATTTTTTGTTTTAAAACCTAATGATTTAGCAATATGTAAAAAGTGTTTTAAACAATCAAAACAGGATTTACCAAATGGAAAATTAGAATCATTTGTTTCTTCAGAAATGCTAGGATAACTAATTAAATCACAAATATCACCAATAATTTGTTGCTTATCTAATAATATATATTTTTTAAACATAAATATACCTCCTATAACTATATATATGTTATTGATAAATTAATTATGTTTAAAAAAATAAAAAGCTTTCTATATATATAGAAAGCTTTGGGAGATTAAAATTAAATCCAATCATCTGCGATTCTTTTTAATTCTTCTCTTTGTTCGGGAAGATCAATCTTAAAAGTAAAAATTAAATAATTCCCAGAGGGGAGAACTCTTAAGATAGCACAATCCTGTAAGATGGTATTATTAGAAAGCTCTTCAAGAAATTCTGAAGATTTTTCTTTTGAAACCATTGTGTTCCGAACGCTGTAATCAATCATGTTGCATATCCTCCTTATGTTTGGCTTTAGCCAATTATATATTAATTATACTATAAAATAACATAAAAAGCAAATTTTTATAAAAATGTAATAAAATACATTGACATTTACGGAAATCCGTTGTATACTGAATAGGCATGTAATAAAAGCGATGAAGTAGAATGTGGCTACATCTTATGAATACGTAGGATGGAGGGAACTTCTATGGAGTATGTCATGGCTTAGACCAGGCGGTAAGTTTTAGTAATAAAAAAAGCACTTATCCCCAAGATTTATCATGCAAACTTGGGATTATATATTGGTAAAAAAAGAAACACCAGGGTGCGTTTAAAACTTCCAGCCAAACAATTTTATTTTTAAGGAGGGAAATTCAAAATGGCAACATCAAACAAAGTAGGAAGTGAGAAAATGAGAATAAGACTAAAAGCTTATGATCATGTACTTTTAGAAAAGTCTGCTGAACAAATAGTAGAAACTGCTAAGAGAACAGGAGCTAAAGTTTCAGGACCTATTCCATTACCAACAGAAAAAGAAATCATTACAATATTACGTTCTCCACACAAAGATAAAGATTCAAGAGAACAATTCGAAATGAGAACACATAAAAGAGTAATTGATATTCTTTACCCAACACAAAAAACAGTTGATAGTTTAATGAAAATTGATTTACCAGCTGGTGTTGATATCGAAATCAAGTTGTAATTATTAAACAACAAAAAACCAAGCTAGTATGAATTATTAGCCAATAGTTAGGAGGAAAATTTTAAAATGAAAAAAACAATTATAGGAAAGAAAATAGGAATGACTCAAATTTTTGATGAATCAGGAAAAGTTATTCCAGTAACAGTAATAGAAGCTGGACCATGTGTAGTAGCACAAGTAAAATCAGTTGAAACTGATGGATATAATGCTATACAATTAGGATTTGGCGACGTAAAAGAAAGCAAAATAAGCAAACCAGAAAAAGGACATTTTGCAAAAGCTAGTATCACACCTAAAAAACATTTAAGAGAATTTAGAGTAGATACTATAGAAGAATACAAAGTTGGAGATGCAATAAAAGCAGATGCTTTTGTTGCAGGAGATAAAATTGATGTACAAGGTACATCAAAAGGAAAAGGTTTCCAAGGTGTTATTAAACGTCATGGACAATCAAGAGGACCAATGGGACATGGTTCTATGTATCATAGAAGACCAGGTTCAATGGGATCTACATCAACTCCAGGTAGAGTATTTAAAGGTAAAAAATTACCAGGACATATGGGAGTTCAAACAATAACAATTCAAAACTTAGATGTAGTTAGAATTGATATGGACAAAAATGTAATGTTAATAAAAGGTAGTGTACCAGGAGTTAAAGGTGCTATCTTAAAAATAAAAACAAGTGTAAAAGCATAAGGAAGGAGGAGAATTAAGAATGCCTAAAATAGACGTATATAGTATAGAAGGAAAAAAAGTAAAAGAAATAGAGCTAAATGAAACAATATTTGGTATTGAACCAAATGAAGAATTAGTACATAGCGTATTAATAAACTTTTTAGCAAATCAAAGACAAGGTACACAAAGTACAAAAACAAGAGCTGAAGTTCGCGGTGGTGGAAGAAAACCATGGAAACAAAAAGGAACAGGTAGAGCAAGACAAGGTTCAATAAGAGCTCCACAATGGATTAAAGGTGGTATCGCTTTAGGACCAAAACCACGTTCATACTATTACACAGTTAATAAGAAAGAAAAGAGATTAGCAATCAAATCAGTGTTAAGCTCAAAAGTATTAGAAAACGAATTAGTTGTAGTAGATAGTTTAGATTTAAAAGAAATCAAAACTAAAGAAATGGTTAAAGTTTTAGCTAACTTAAAAGTTGAAGGTAAAACATTAATGTTATTACCAGAAAAAAATGAAAACTTACAAAAATCAGCAAGAAACATTGAAGGAGTTAAAACAACTTTAGTAAATACAATAAATGTATATGATTTATTAAAATATAAAAACTTAGTTGTAACTCTAGATACTGTTAAAAAATTAGAGGAGGTGTATGCATAATGAGACCAGAAGATATTATTATTGCACCTGTTATAACAGAGAAAAGTAATGATGGAATGCAAGAAGGAAAATATACTTTCAAAGTAAATAAAAAAGCTACAAAAGTTGATATTGCAAATGCAGTAGAAAAATTATTTGAAGTTAAAGTATTAAAAGTAAATACAATGACAGTTAAAGGAAAAACAAAAAGAGTAGGAAAATATGAAGGAAAAACTTCAGATTGGACAAAAGCTATAGTTACTATAGATACAAATCCAGCAGAAGTTAAATACCTTGCAAAAGGTGGAAAAGAAGTTAAAGGAACTAAAAAATTCAAAGATTCAATCGATGAATTTATGGGTGCTTAGACATTAATAAAAAATTATCTGGAAAATACCAGGATAATAAATAATATCTGTATGTAGAGCAGGAAAAAATCTACAAATATAAAATTAAAGGAGAGAAACAAAATGGCAATGAAACATTTTAGACCAACAACTCCATCATTAAGAAATATGACAGTTTCAACATTTGATGAAATTACAAAAAAGACTCCTGAAAGATCTTTGTTAGCAAAGAAAAGGGAAAATGCAGGAAGAAACTCATATGGTAGAATAACTGTTAGACATCAAGGTGGAGGAAATAGACAAAAATATAGAATTATTGATTTTAAAAGAAATAAAGATGATATGACAGCAACTGTTATTGGAATCGAATATGATCCAAACAGAAGTGCAAATATCGCATTAATAGAATACGAAGATGGAACAAAATCTTATATTCTAGCACCAGTAGGATTAACAGATGGTGATAAAGTAGTATCTGGACAAAAAGCAGATATTAAACCAGGTAACTGTATGCCAATCGAATCTATACCAGTAGGTACAATGATTCATAATATCGAATTAAATCCAGGACAAGGTGGAAAAATGGTTAGAGCAGCAGGTCAAGATGCACAATTAATGGCTAAAGAAGGAAAATTTGCTCACGTAAGACTTCCATCAGGAGAAATGAGATTAGTTATGACAAGATGTAGAGCTACAATAGGAACAGTTGGAAATTCAGATCACGAAAATGTAAAAATAGGTAAAGCAGGAAGAACAAGACATATGGGTATTAGACCAAGCGTAAGAGGTTCTGTTATGAACCCATGCGATCACCCTCATGGTGGTGGTGAAGGTAAAGCTCCAGTAGGACACGCAGGACCAATGACACCTTGGGGTAAACCAGCATTAGGATATAAGACAAGAAAGAAAAATAAAAATACAAATAAATTTATAGTAAAGAGAAGAAAGTAAGGAGGGAATAAAGAATATGTCAAGATCAAGTAAAAAAACTCCATTTATTGCTCCAGAATTATTAAAAAGAGTTGAAGCAATGAACGAATCAGGAGCAAGAGAAGTATTAAAAACATGGTCAAGAGCTTCTACTATATACCCTCAAATGGTAGGACACACAATAGCTGTTCACGATGGTAGAAAACATGTACCAGTTTATATTACTGAAGAAATGATAGGTCATAAATTAGGAGAATTTGCTCCAACTAGAACTTTTAAAGGTCATGCAGGAGAAAAAACAACTAAGAAATAGAGGAGGGGAATAACGTGGAAAAACAAGACGTTCAAGAAGTTATCATTCCAGAAGCAAGCGCAACACTTAAGTATGCTAGAATTTCAAGCAGAAAAGTAAAAATCGTAATCGATTTAATTAGAGAAAAAAGTGTAGATGAAGCTTTAGCAAATGTAAAATATACACCAAAGGCTGCATCTGAGATAATAGAAAAATTATTAAAATCAGCAATAGCAAATGCTGAAAACAATCACAATATGACACATGAAAAATTATACGTTGCAGAAGTATATGCAAATCAAGGTCCAACTTTAAAAAGAATAAGACCAGCTGCAAAAGGTTCTGCTGTTAGAATTCGTAAAAGAACAAGTCATATTACAATCGTATTAAGAGAAAGAGATTAATTAAGAGAAAGGAGCTTATAGACAATGGGACAAAAAATAGATCCTCATGGATTAAGAGTTGGCGTAATTAAAGACTGGGATTCAAAATGGTATGCAAATAAAAAAGAATTTTCAGAGTATTTAGTAGAAGACCATAAAATCCGTGAATATGTTAAGAAAAAATTATATATTAGTGGAATTTCAAAAATAGAAATTGAAAGAACTGCTAAATTTGTAAAAGTTAACGTTTACACAGCAAAACCAGGACTTGTAATTGGTAAAGGTGGAAACTTAGCTGAAACTTTAAAAAATGAATTACAAAAAATGATAGGTAAAGAAGTAAATTTAAATATTGTTGAAGTTAAAGATGTCGATACAAATGCACAATTAGTTGCAGAAAATATCGCAGGACAATTAGAAAGAAGAATTTCCTTCCGTAGAGCTATGAAACAATGTATGCAAAAAACTATGAAAGCAGGAGCTTTAGGAATTAAAACTGCAGTATCTGGAAGATTAGGTGGAGCAGACATGGCTAGAACAGAATTCTACAAAGAAGGAACTATACCACTTCAAACATTACGTGCAAACATAGAATATGGATTTGCAGAAGCAAATACAACATATGGAAAAGTTGGGGTAAAGGTTTGGATTTATAAAGGAGAAGTTCTTCCTACTAAAAGAAAAGTGGAAGGAGGAGACAAATAATGCCATTAATGCCAAAAAGAACAAAATTTAGGAAACAACAAAAAGGTAGAAATAGAGGAAAAGCAACAAGAGGTAACTTCGTATCTGACGGAGAATTTGGACTTCAAACATTAGAAGCAGGTTTAATTACAACAAATCAAATCGAATCTGCCCGTGTTGCAATGACTCGTTATATTAAAAGAGGTGGAAAGGTTTGGATAAAAATCTTCCCTGATAAGCCAATAACAAAGAAACCAGCAGAAACTCGTATGGGTAAAGGTAAAGGAGCTGTAGAATATTGGGTAGCAGCAGTAAAACCAGGAAGAGTTATGTTTGAAATAGCAGGAGTATCTGAAGAATTAGCAAAAGAAGCTTTAAGACTTGCTGCAATGAAACTATCTGTTAAGTGCAAATTTGTTAAAAAAGAAACTGAAATAGGTGGTGAAAGTGATGAAGATTAATAAAATAAGAGAAATGTCTTCACCAGAATTAGAAAAAGAATTAGGAGAATTAAAATCTGAATTATTTAAACTAAGATTTAGTTTAGCAACAAACGGATTAGATAACCCTATGAAAATTAAAGAAGTGAAAAAAGACATTGCAAAAATAAATACTGTATTGACAGAAAGAAAAAGTGAAATAACTGAAAACAAATAGAAAGAAAGGAGATTTATAATCATGGAAGAAAGAAATCTTCGTAAAACATATACAGGTATAGTAACATCAAATAAGATGGATAAAACTGTAGTAGTAGCCGTAGAAACAAGTGAAAAGAATAAGACTTATGGAAAAATCCAAAAAAGAACTTATACTTTAAAAGCTCATGATGAAAACAATGAATGCGGAATCGGTGATAAAGTTCAAGTAATGGAAACAAGACCTTTATCAAAAGATAAAAGATTTAGAGTTATAAAAATAGTAGAAAAGGCTATTATAAAATAAAAAAATTAGAAGGATAAAAAATATCCTTATATAGAAAAAAGGAGGAACAGCGAAATGGTACAACAACAATCCATATTAAAAGTAGCTGATAACACTGGTGCAAAAGAAATTATGTGTATTAGATGTTTAGGTGGATCTTATAGAAGATATGCTGGAGTTGGAGATGTTATTGTTGCTTCTGTTAAAACAACAACACCTGGTGGAGTTGTAAAAAAAGGTGATGTTGTAAAAGCAGTAGTAGTTAGAACAAAAAAACCAATAAGAAGAGCAGATGGATCTTATGTAAGATTTGATGAAAATGCTGCAGTTATTATAAAAGAAGATAAAAACCCAAAAGGAACACGTATCTTTGGACCTGTTGCAAGAGAATTAAGAGATAAAGATTATATGAAAATTTTATCTTTAGCACCAGAAGTTCTTTAATCTCTGGCAAACATATTAATTAACTTGTAAATTATTATAATGAAATAATAAATTTGAACATTTAAATCAAATTACCGAAAAAGAAGAGGTGAAATATAAAAATGAAAATAAAAAAAGGTGATACTGTTAAAGTTTTATCAGGAAACGACAAAGCTAAAACAGGAGAAGTTCTAGAAGTAATACCAAAGACACAAAAAATCGTTGTAAAAGGTATTAATGTTAGAAAAAAACACGTAAAAGCTAGAAAACAAGGTGAAGAAGGCGGAATCATACCAGTAGAATGTGCTATCCATTCAAGCAAAGTAAATTTGGTTTGCTCAAAATGTGGAAAAGCTACAAGAGTAGGATACCAAATCGAAAAAGACAAAAAAGTACGTATTTGTAAAAAATGCGGTGCAGAAATAAAATAGTAATATAAGTAAGGAAGGAGGATACATATAACATGGAAATCTTAAAAGAACAATATCAAAAAGAAGTAGTTCCAGCGTTAATGAAAAAATTCAACTACAAATCAGTTATGGAAGTTCCAAAATTAGAAAAAGTAGTAATTAATATAGGATTAGGAGATATCAAAGATAATCCAAAATCATTAGAAAATGCAATGAACGATATAAAAATTATAACTGGTCAATCACCAATCGTAACGAAAGCTAAAAAAGCGATCGCTGCCTTCAAAATAAGAGAAGGTGTAAATATGGGATGTAAAGTTACATTAAGAAAAGAAAAAATGTATGATTTTGTATATAAATTATTTAATGTAGCACTACCAAGAGTTAGAGATTTTAGAGGAGTATCAAAAAATTCTTTTGATGGTAGAGGAAATTACTCTATGGGAGTAAAAGAACAATTAATCTTCCCAGAAATCGAATATGATAAAGTAGACAAGATTAGAGGTATGGACATTATTTTTGTTACTACCGCTAAGACTGACGAAGAAGCAAGAGAATTATTAACACTTTTGGGAATGCCTTTTAAAAATTAAAACAAGAAAGGAGAAAGCCAATGGCTAAGAAGTCTTTAAAAGTTAAGCAAGCAAGGGAACAAAAATATAAAACAAGAGAATATAATAGATGCAAAATCTGTGGAAGACCACATGCTTATATAAGAAAATTTGGAATTTGCCGTGTATGCTTCAGAGAATTAGCACACAAGGGAGAAATTCCAGGAGTAAAAAAAGCAAGTTGGTAAAAAGTATCATATCTATATTTTGAGATAAAGGAGGGAAAATATTTAATGAATACAACAGACCCAATAGCAGATATGCTAACAAGAATAAGAAATGCTAACAGTTCAAAACATAAAACTGTAGATATACCATCTTCAAACATGAAAAAAGCAATAGCTAAAATATTATTTGAAGAAGGATATGTTAAAGCATTTGAAGAAGTAAAAGATGATACACAAGGAGTTATCAGAATAACTTTAAAATATGATGAAAAAGGTGCAAGAGTAATCGATGGATTAAAAAGAATTAGTAAACCAGGATTAAGAGTATATGCATCAAAAGACGAACTACCACAAGTATTAAACGGATTAGGAATTGCTTTAATTTCTACTTCAAAAGGAGTAAAAACAGATAAAGAAGCAAGACAAGAAGGTTTAGGTGGAGAAGTTTTAGCTTATGTATGGTAAGCAATAAATATATAAAGAAGGAGGAATACCAAAAATGTCAAGAATAGGAAATAAGCCTATTACTGTACCAGATGGAGTTGAAGTAAAAATGGAATCAAACCATATTACAGTAAAAGGACCTAAAGGAACATTAGAAAGAGACATCCATAAAAATATGACAGTTTCTATAGATGGAAATGTTATAAAAGTAACAAGACCAGATGATGAACCAATAAATAGAAGTTTACATGGATTAACAAGAACATTAATTTCTAATATGATAGAAGGAGTTCTTAATGAATATAAAAGAGAATTAAAAATTGTTGGTGTTGGATATAGAGCACAAAAACAAGGAAATAAATTAGTAATGAATTTAGGTTATTCTCATCCAGTAGAAATGGTTGAACCAGAAGGAATTACTTTTGAACTTCCAAATACAAATACAATTATTGTAAGAGGAATTGATAAAGAAGAAGTTGGTCAAACAGCAGCAGTTATTAGAACAAAGAGACCACCTGAAGTATACCATGGAAAAGGAATAAAATATGCAGAAGAACATATTAGACGTAAAGAGGGAAAAGCAGGTAAAAAATAAAAAATTGTAATTATATAAAATTAAGGCTGTTACTTTAATTAGAAAGGAGAAAAACATGATTACAAAAACTGATAGAAAAGCAGAAAGAGCTAGAAGACATTTAAGAGTTCGTAGAAAAATAAGCGGAACATCAGAATGCCCAAGATTATGTGTATATAGAAGTAATAAAAATCTTTTTGTTCAAATTATTGATGATGTTGCAGGAGTTACATTAGCACAAGCTTCTACATTAGATAAAGAAGTTAAAACAAAATTTGCAAACATTGAAGCTGCAAAAGAAGTTGGAGCATTAATAGCAAAAAGAGCAATAGAAAAAAATATCACAACAGTTGTTTATGATAGAGGTGGATACATTTATCATGGAGTTGTAAAAGAATTAGCAGAAGCTGCAAGAGAAGCAGGTTTAAAATTCTAAAAAAAAGGAGGGAAAATAAAGTGCACGAAGAGAACACACCAGAATTAAAAGAAAAAGTAGTTGCAATTAATAGAGTTGCAAAAGTTGTAAAAGGTGGTAGAACATTTCGTTTTAGTGCTGTTGTAGTTGTAGGAGACGAAAACGGACACGTAGGTGTAGGAAATGGAAAAGCAGCAGAAGTTCCAGATGCAATTAAGAAAGCAATTCAAGAAGCAAAGAAAAACTTAATTGAAGTTCCAGTAGTAGGAACAACAATACCACACGAATATGTAGGAAAATTTGGTAGCGCTAATGTTATGTTAAAACCAGCAGCAGAAGGTACTGGAGTCATAGCAGGAGGAAGCGTAAGACCAGTTATAGAACTTGCTGGATATCGTGATATCCGTACTAAAGTATTAGGAACAAACAATCCAAGAAACGTAGTATATGCTACAATAGAAGGATTAAAACAAATGCAAACAGTAGAGCAAGTTGCTAAAAAAAGAGGAAAGAAAGTAGAAGAAATCTTATAATAGACCAAAACTACATTCCTAATAAACAATAAGGGAAATGTCCCTATAAAAAAAAGAGGAGGTGTAATCCCATAATGAAAATAGACGAATTAAAACCAGCACAACAAACAGAAACAAAGAAAAGAGTTGGACGTGGAATCGGTTCTGGTCTAGGAAAAACATCAGGAAGAGGACATAAAGGACAAAAAGCAAGATCTGGTGGAGGAGTTAGACGTGGATTCGAAGGAGGTCAAACACCATTATATAGAAGATTACCAAAAAGAGGATTTACAAATATCCATGCAAATAAATATACAGAAGTAACTTTAACAATGCTTAATAAATCAAGCAAAGATGAAGTAACTGCTGAAACATTAATTGCAGATAGAATTATATCCAAAGCAAACGACGGTATCGTTGTTATTGCAACTGGTACATTAGAAAAAAAATTAACTGTTAAAGCTGTACGATTCACTAAAGGGGCTAAAGAAAAAATAGAAGCTTTAGGTGGAAAGACAGAGGTGATGTAATTGTTTAATACAATAAGAAATGCATTAAAAACACCAGATGTTAGAAAGAAAATATTATATACATTAGTATTAATTATAGTATTTCGTTTAGGATGTTATATAACAGTTCCAGGAGTAGATAGCTTTAAATTAGCAGAAGCATTTAATGGGCAAGGAGTTGCATCTTTAATAGATATGATATCAGGAGGAGCTTTCTCTCGTTTATCTGTATTTGCAATGTCAATTAGTCCATATATTACAGCTTCAATTGTAATTCAATTATTAGGAATGGTAATACCAGCCTTAGAAAGACTTACAAAAGAAGGTGGAGAAGAAGGAAGAAACAAGATTAATACTTATACAAAAATGTTAACAATTGTACTTGCATTAATCGAAGGATTAGGAATTTATTTATCTTATCGTTCTTCTGGAATATTTATAGATGACTCATTTATTACAGGAGCTACTATAGTTATATCTTTAATGGCAGGAACTGCAATATTAATGTGGCTTGGAGAACAAATCACAAACAAAGGAATAGGAAATGGAATTTCAATTATTATCTTTGTTGGTATAGTTGCAGGGCTACCATCTGGAGTAACAACTATTTGGAATTTAATTGTTGGAACAGGAGCTTTCTCAACAACAGGAATATTAATAGCACTTGGAATTATTATTGGTGCAATTTTATTAGTAGCAGGAGTTGTATTCGTACAACAAGCTGAACGTAGAGTACCTGTACAATATTCAAAAAGAGTAGTAGGAAGAAAAATGGTAGGAGCACAAAATACAAACATTCCATTAAAACTTGCAATGGCAGGTGTAATGCCAGTAATTTTTGCTTCATCATTTATGACATTCCCAGCAATGATTATTCAAATGTTTATACCAAATATAGCTGCAGAACAAGGAATATGGAATGTAATATATAACTTCTCAATTGCTACATCTTCATCAGATGTTGGAATTGGATATTCTATAGCAAATGCAATTATATATCTATTATTAATAGTAGGATTTACATTTTTCTATACTTATGCTACATTCAATCCAGCAGAAGTATCAAACAATATTAAGAAAAATGGAGGATTTATTCCAGGAATAAGAGCTGGAAAGCCTACAACTGACTATTTATCTTCAATAATATCAAAATTAACAATATTTGGAGGATTATTCTTAGCAGTTATTGCTATTTTACCAATGTTATTAAGATTTACAAGTCTAAATATAGCATTTGGTGGAACATCAATATTAATCGTAGTAGGTGTTGCATTAGAAACAGTTCAACAATTAGAATCTCAACTTGTAATGAGACATTACAAAGGATTCTTAGAATAATAAAAATAAAAAAATGGATGCTATTTAATTGCATCTATTTTTTTTATCTTAAAAAAGCAAAGCAAAAGAGTATGTTTATTAAAACATACTCTTTTTATAATATTAGTATTGAATTTTGTAAGGTACATAAGGATCGTTTTTTCCTTTTTTTACTTCAGTACAACCTGAAGAAGTAAAAAGAATATCATAATAAAATACAGGAATAAGAAGTTTTCCAAACTTTGAATACAATCCAAATAATAGATTATCTTCTTGAACTAATATCGTATCATTAATAAATGAAATAGAAGTAAACTTTATTGGAATAATAAGTTGTCCTTCAAAAGAATATAGTCCACAAAGATTGTCTTTCCACACCTTTAATCCATTTATTGTATAGGAGATGCTGTAAAAAATTGTTGGTATGATTTCAAAATTTTCATATGAATATGCACCGTATAACCCATTTTTATTAACGATAATTAATTTTTCCTTAAAATCAATAGAATCAAAGTTGGGAGTTAAAATCAATTTTCCGTAATATGAATATGCTCCACATAAACCATCTTTCTGTACTTTGATTCCTTCTGGAGTAAGGAAGACATAATTAAATTCAATAGGAAGAATAACTTTGCCTTCATATGAATATACACCGTAAAGATTATTACTTGTTACAATGATAGCATTCGAGATACCATTAGAATTTAATGTTATGGTATCAAATCTAGTAGGTAAAATACAATTACCATCATAAGAAAATAATCCTTTTAATCCATTTTCTTGAACGACTATATAATCTGAAACAACTGAAACAACCTCATAATTCTTATAAGCTACAACTATACCAGATGGACTGTAAATTGTAAAAGACTTGCTATTATATGCTAAAATATAGTCTTTTATTATTTGTGTAAAGTCAAACTCATAAGAACTTAATGGTCTACCATTTAAAAAAACAGCAGACTTCCTCCGAATTTCTAATTTATGCTCCATACTTTAATCTCCTTTCAAAATTATTTGATAAGTTACAACAAAAACATATGTTGCATTATATCACAATAAACATAATAATTCAATTGATACAGGAAAAACAAAATAAAAAATTAAAAAATAGTATACTTATATACCAAAAAATGGTATAATAAAAGAAGTGTAAAAAAGCAAAAGAGAAAGGAACAAAAATGTATGTATATTGTTATGTTAGGAAAACCAGGTTCAGGAAAAGGAACTGTTGGAAAAATGTTATCTGATTTACTACGAATCACTCATATATCTAGTGGAGAACTATTTAGAAGTTATATAAAAAGAGCAGGTGAAACTGGTAAAAAGATTGAAAAATACGTCAACGAAGGGAAATTGGTTCCAGATAATTTAGCAATAGAATTAGTAGAAAAAAGATTATTAGAACAAGATTGCAGCAATGGTGTTATCTTAGACGGATTCCCTAGAACAGTAAAACAAGCAGAAGAATTAAATGAATTTTTAAAATCAAATAAATGTAAGATAGACATTGCTGTAGAATTAGAATTATCAGATGAAGATATAATAGATAGAATTGTAAAGAGAAGAGTATGTTCAAATGTTGATTGTAGAGAAGTTTATAATCTAGAATTTAGAAAACCAAAACAAGAAGGCATTTGTGATGTTTGTGGAAGCAAATTAACACAAAGAGAAGATGATAAAATTGAAACAGTAGTACAGAGATTAAAAACATATCATGAAACATCAGAAAAACTAGTTGAATATTATAAAAAACAAGAACTTCTATATTCAGTAAAATTAAATATACATTCTGGAAAAACATCAGAAGATGTTGCGATAGAAGTTAAAAAATATTTAAGCAAATAGAAAGAAGGAATAAAATTGGTAACAATAAAATCAAAACAAGAAATAGAGAAAATGAGAGAAGCATGTAAAATTGCATATTTAGCACAAGAAACAGTTGAAAAGGCTATAAAACCAGGAATATCAACATGGGAATTGGATAAAATTGCAGAAAATGAAATGATAAAATATGGAGCAATACCAGCAGAAAAGGGATATCCAAGTGGAGTAAAAGGAGTACCTGATTTTCCAGGATCAATTTGTGCTTCTATTAATGATGAAGTAATACATGGAATACCATCAAAAAATGCAATATTAAGAGAAGGAGATATAGTAAGTATTGATTTGGTTGCATATAAAGATGGATTTAATGGAGATTGTGCTAGAACATATACTGTAGGAAAAGTAGATAAAGAAACACAAAAATTAATAGAAATAACAAAACAATCTTTTTTTGAAGGAATTAAATTTGCTAAAAAAGGAAATAGAATCGGTGATGTTTCTCATGCAATAGGACAATTTGTTGAAAAAAATGGATTTAGCGTAGTAAAAGAATTTCAAGGACATGGAATAGGAAGACAAATGCATGAGGATCCAGGAATTCCAAATTACGGAAAAGAAGGAAGAGGAATAAGACTTGAATCTGGTATGACTCTAGCAATTGAACCAATGGTAATAGCAGGGTCTGATGGAATATTAGAACTAGATGATGGATGGACAATTATAACAGAAGATGGAACAAAATCAGCTCATTATGAAAATACAATTTTAATTACAGAAAATGAGCCAGAAATCTTGACAAAAAAATAAAAATATTATATACTATATTAGCTATTGTGTGTTCAATTGAAAAATTGTGCTCAATAATAAATTTTTATTAAAAACAATAGAAAAATGGAGGAAAAAAATGGCAAAAGAAGATGTTATAGAAATTGAGGGAACAGTAGTAGAAACACTACCAAATACTAATTTTAAAGTAGAACTTGAAAATGGACATCAAATATTAGCTCATATTTCTGGAAAATTAAGAATGAATTATATAAAAATTTTGCCAGGAGATAAAGTAAAAGTAGAACTTTCTCCTTATGATTTAACAAGAGGACGTATAACATGGAGAGCAAAATAAAATAGTTTATTAAAAATTATGTAGTACAGTAAATGTTTTATGAGGTGCGACGTGAGATGTATAAATTTCATTTAGCCTGTTATATATACATCTGACCTCACACATCATAGGTGTATTACATAATTTTAATTAGGTATAAAGATTAAAAAAAATGCAGGAGGTGTGGTTAATAATGAAAGTAAGACCATCAGTTAAAAAAATATGCGAAAAATGTAAAATCATTAAAAGAAAAGGTGTTATCAGGGTTATTTGTGAAAATCCAAAACACAAACAAAGACAAGGTTAATTACATAACAAAATTTACGATACTAACACAAGTTTTGAAGCGGCTGTGGATTTTAATAATCCATGAATCGAATTTGTGTTTCTATACATGTCTATCTGAAATATAAAGATTGGACCTTTCCAATGCATTTCACCTTTACGTTTCAAAATTAGACAAACTATTATAATAAAAAATAAAATATGGAGGTGCTAAAAGAATATGGCTCGTATATCAGGAGTAGATTTACCTAGAGAAAAAAGAGTTGAAATAGGGCTTACTTATATTTATGGTATAGGACTATCAACTTCTCAAAAAATATTAAAAGATGCTGGTATAGATGTGAATACAAGAATAAAAGACTTAACAGCAGATCAAGAGCAAGCAATAAGAAAAGCAATGGAAGGAATTACTGTTGAAGGTGATTTAAGAAGAGAAGTTGCTTTAAATATCAAAAGACTTACTGAAATAGGATGCTACAGAGGAATTAGACATAGAAGAAATCTTCCAGTAAGAGGACAAAGAACAAAAAATAATGCTCGTACAAGAAAAGGACCAAGAAAATTAGTAAGTAAAAGTAAAAAATAAGAATTAGAATAGGAGACTACAAATAAAAGTAGAATCCCCTTGCAAAAGGAATAGGAGGTAAAATTAAATGGCAAAGCCTGTAACAAAAAGAACAACAACTAGAAGAAGAGATAGAAAAAATATCGAAAAAGGTATGGCTCATATTCATTCTAGTTTCAATAATACAATAGTTACAATTACAGATGTTCAAGGAAATGCACTTTCTTGGGCAAGTGCTGGAGAACTAGGATTTAAAGGTTCTAGAAAAAGCACACCTTTCGCAGCAGGAGAAGCTGCAGAAACAGCTGCTAAAGCAGCTATGGAACATGGTTTAAAATCTGTTGAAGTATTTGTAAAAGGACCTGGTTCAGGACGTGAAGCAGCAATCCGTTCATTACAAGCAGCAGGATTGGAAATTAGTAGCATCAAAGATGTTACACCAATTCCTCACAATGGTTGTAGACCACCAAAAAGAAGAAGAGTTTAATAAAAATAATATAGGAGGGAAACAAAATTATGGCAAGATATAAAGATGAACAATGCCGTATTTGCCGTAGAGAAGGACAAAAGTTATTCTTAAAAGGTTCAAGATGTTATACAGATAAATGTAGTATCTCTAGAAGAAACTATGCTCCTGGACAAAATGGACAAAAAAAGAAAAAACTTTCAGAATATGGTACTCAGTTAAGAGAAAAACAAAAAACAAAAGCATTTTATGGAGTAAGTGAAAAACAATTCAGAAAATACTTTGATATGGCTTCTAATACAAAAGGAAAAACTGGTGAAGTTTTACTACAAATATTAGAAAGCAGATTAGATAATGTTGTATATAGACTTGGATATGGAAGTTCAAGAGCACAATCAAGAATGTTAATTTCACATGGTGCTTTTGAAGTAAACGGACATAAAGTTGATATAGCATCTTATTTAGTAAAGGCAGGAGATATAATTTCTGTTAGAGAAATAAGAAAAGATAATGGAGCTATTAAATTAAACGTAGAAGATAATTCTGCAAGACCAGTTCCAGAATGGTTAGAAAAAGATATAGAAAAATTAAGTGGTAAAGTGGTAAGATTAGCATCTAGAGAAGATGTAGATATTCCAGTAGAAGAACATTTAATAGTAGAGCTTTACTCAAAATAGTTAATAAGATTAAAATATCAGATCGGTATCATACAATCTTTAATAATGATAAAGTTTTTTTTAAGAAGTAAAGTACTAGAGGAAATATAGAAAATGATAGGGCATGAAATTAAAACCTCGCACTTAGAACTTCTAAATTAGGAGGTAAAAATGATAGAATTTGAAAGGCCAAATATTAAATGCTTAGAAATAGACAATGAAACAAACTATGCAAAATTTGTTTGTGAGCCATTAGAACGTGGATATGGAATAACAATAGGAAATTCTTTAAGAAGAATATTACTTTCTTCTTTACCAGGTGCAGCTACTACAAGTGTAAAAATAGAGGGGGTCGTTCATGAATTCTCTACAATACAAAATGTAGTAGAAGATGTACCAGAAATTATAGTAAACTTAAAAATGGTTAGATTAAAGCTTCATGAGAATGAAGAAAAAATAGTTCGCATAGATGTTAAAGGTGAAGGAGAAGTAAAAGCAGGAGATATTATTACAGATAGCTCTGTAGAAGTATTAAATCCAGATTTACATATTGCTACTTTATCTGAAGGTGGACATCTTCAAATGGAAATGACAGTTGAAATGGGTAGAGGTTATAACTCTGCTGAAAAAAATAAAAAGGAAAATCAACCTTTAGGGATACTACCAATTGATTCCATATATACACCAGTAAAAAAAGTAAACTATGCAGTAGAGAATACAAGAGTTGGTCAAAATATTGATTTTGATAAACTAACGATTGAATTATGGACAGATGGAAGTTTAGCTCCATATGAAGCATTAAGTTTAGCAGCAAAAGTTATGACAGGACACTTAGAATTATTTATTGATTTATCAGAAACAGCTAAAAATACACAAGTTATGATAGAAAAAGAAGAAAATAAGAAAGAAAAAGTGTTAGAAATGTCAATAGAAGATTTAGAATTATCAGTAAGATCATTCAATTGTCTAAAAAGAACTGGTATTTCAACAGTAGAAGATATTACAAATATGACAGAAACTGAAATGATGAAAGTAAGAAACTTAGGAAAGAAATCATTAGATGAAGTAATATTTAAATTACGTTCATTAGGTTTAGATTTTGCAAAAGAAGAAGAATAAAACTTAAAAAAGGAGGAAAATACAGTGGCAATAAATAGAAAATTAGGTAAAACAACAGATATCCGTATGGCAATGTTAAAATGTCAATTAACAGACTTAATTTTACACGGAAAAATTGAAACCACAGAAGCAAGAGCCAAAGAAGTAAAATCTATGGCTGATAGCATTATTTCCTTAGCAATTAAAGAAAAAGATAATTTTGAAATGGTAGATGCCAAAGTAATAAAAGCAAAATTAGATAGCAAAGGAAATAAAGAAACTGAGCTTGTAAAAAGTAAAAACGGAAAAGAATATCTAAAAGTCGTAAAAGAAGAAACAACTGAAAAAAGACAAAAAGATATGCCAAGTAGATTAAATGCAAGAAGAAAAATGATGAGAATGATAAATAAGGTAAAAGATGAAAATGGAAACAACATCGATTTACCAGCAAAATTATTCACAGAAATCGCTCCAAAATACGAAGGTAGAGTTGGCGGATATACACGTATAATTAAAGCCGGACCACGTAGAGGAGATGCAGCAGAAGTTGTTATTTTACAATTAGTTTAATATTAAAAATAGATAAAAAACCTAAGTTAACTTAGGCTTTTTATTTTGCAATAAAAACAAACAAAAATTTGATAAAATTATTGACAAAAATATAAATGATATATATAATATGTTTGTACGAACAATAATTCGTATAGCAATTATGGAGGTATTTATATGATTAGTACAATACAAATAAAAAATATAGGTATTATAGATGATTTAAGTATTAACTTAGAAAATGGGTTTAATGTATTAACAGGAGAAACAGGAGCTGGAAAGACATTAATAATAGATTCGTTAGGAATAATATGTGGAAATAGATTTTCTAAAGAAATGATAAGAAAAGGAGAAGAATATTCGTATGTAGAGGCATGTATTTTTATGCCAGAAAATATTAATTCTATAGATGGAAATATTATTGTATCAAGAGAAATTTATAATAATGGAAGAAATTTCTGTAAAATAAACGGAAGACTAGTTACTGTAAATGAATTAAAAGAATTCATGAAACATATTATAGATATACATGGACAAAATGATAATCAAACTATTTTAGATAAATCATCACATATTGGATATTTAGATAGTTTTATAGGTAAAGAAATATTAAAAATTAAATCAGAATATAAAACATTATATAATAATTATAATCAAATTAAATTAGAATTAAAAAATAATTATGGAGATGAAAAGGAAAAACAAAGAAAATTAGATTTATTAAAATATCAAGTTAAAGAAATAGAAGAAGTTAATTTAAAAGAAGGAGAAGATGAAAAATTAGAAGAACAAAGAAAACTAATGATTAATTCTGAAAAAATTATAGAAAATATTGAAATAGCAGATGAAAGCTTATCAAATCAAGCAATAGATAGTATAAATTCAGCTATAAAAGCCTTAGAAAAAATAGAAAACATTGATGAGTCATATGGTAAAAAATTATCGGAATTAAAAAATGTATATTATGATATTCAAGAAATATCTAGAGATATAAGTTGTATGAAAGAAGAAGTATATTTTGATGAAAATGAAAGAAATGAAATAGAAGAAAGATTAGATTTAATATTTTCATTAAAAAGAAAATATGGTAATAGTATATATGAAATATTGAAATATAAAGAACAAATTGAAAATGAAATTTATGAAGTAGAAAATATAGATGAAATAAACAATAAACTTAAACAAGATCTAAAATTTATAGAAAGTAAAATGTTATTATTATCCAATAAAATGAGTGAAATACGTAAAGAAAAATCGGAAAAATTATCTAAAAGCATAAATTTAGAATTAACAGATTTGGAAATGAAAAATGCTAAATTTGATGTAAAAGTACAATATGATTCTGAAAATAATTTTAATAAAAATGGATTAGATGAAGTAGAATTTTTAATATGTACAAATATAGGTGAAGAAGAAAAATCACTCATTAAAATTGCTTCAGGAGGAGAAATGTCAAGAATAATGCTTGCTATAAAATCTGTGCTTAGTGAAGTAGATAAAATACCATCATTAATTTTTGATGAAATAGATATTGGAATTAGTGGAATTGCAGCAAAAGCAGTAGGAAGTAAAATGAAAAAAATATCTCAAAATCATCAGATTTTATGTATTACACATTTGGCTAATATTGCAGCTCAAGGTACACATAATTATTATATTTCTAAAGAAGTAGAAGATAATAAAACTAAAACAAAAATTGAAAAATTAGATGAACAATCTACAATAAAAGAAATAGCGAGAATAGCGAGTGGAGATATTAACGATGTTTCAATAGAACATGCTAAACAGTTAATGAGAATTATATAAATAAAGATAAAGCAAATTGTACTTAAAATTAAAAAGGTTCAATTTGCTTTTTTATTGTATAAATGTTTACTTTTACAAAAAAATACTATATAATAAAATGGTAAAATTTTATAAAAAGAAAGTAGGTTTGACATATGGAAAACGAAGAATTGGAAGTAGATGTAAACAAGTTAATGCAAATAAGAAGAGATAAATTAACTAAATTAAAAGAAGAAGGAAAAGATCCTTTTGAAATAACAAAATTCAATCGTACACATACAAGTACAGATGTTGTGGAAAATTATGATCAATTAGAAGGAAAGGATGTAACTGTTGCAGGAAGAATTATGGCAAAAAGAATTATGGGAAAAGCATCTTTCTGCCATATTCAAGATGGCAATGGTAAAATTCAAAGTTATGTAAGTATCAATGAATTAGGAGAAGAGAGTTATAAGCAATTTAAAGAAGATGATATTGGAGATATTATTGGAATTACAGGTTTTGTATTTAAAACAAGAACTGGAGAAATATCAATTCATGCTAAAGAAGTAACATTGCTTTCAAAATCATTAAGACCACTTCCAGAAAAATTCCATGGATTAAAAGATACCGATTTACGTTATAGACAAAGATATGTAGATTTAATCATGAATCCAGAAGTAAAAGATACATTCTTAAAAAGAATAGAAATATTAAAAGAAATAAAAAATATTTTAAATGAAAAAGGATATTTAGAAGTTGAAACACCAATATTAAATACAATAGCAGGTGGAGCTACAGCAAGACCATTTATCACACATCATAATAGTTTAGATATGGATATGTATTTAAGAATTGCAAATGAATTATATTTAAAGAGATTAATAGTTGGTGGATTTGATAAAGTATATGAAATGGGAAGAATGTTTAGAAATGAAGGAATGGATATTAAACATAATCCTGAATTTACAAATATTGAATTATATTCTGCATATGAAGATTATAATGATATGATGGATATTACAGAAGAAATAATATCAAAATGTGCTTTAAAAGTATTAGGAACAACAAAGATAACATATCAAGGAACAGAAATTAATTTAACACCATCATGGAAAAGAATTTCTATGATAGATTCTATAAAAGAAGCAACTGGAATAGATTTTAATACAATAGATAATGATGAAGATGCTAAAAAGGCTGCAGAACAATTACATGTAGAATTAGACGAATTAAAATTAACAAGAGGAGAAATAATAAACCAAGTATTTGAAGCAAAAGTTGAAGAAACTTTAATACAACCAACATTTATATATGATTATCCAGTAGAAGTATCACCTCTAACAAAGAGAAAACCATCAGATCCACGTTTAACAGAAAGATTTGAAGTATTTATTGGAGCAAGAGAATATGGAAATGCTTATTCAGAACTAAATGATCCAATTGACCAATATGAAAGATTTAAAAAACAAGTAGAAGCAAGAGATGCAGGAGATGAAGAAGCTAATATGATGGATGAAGATTTCGTTGCAGCTCTAGAATATGGTATGCCTCCAACAGGTGGACTTGGAATAGGTGTAGATAGATTAGTAATGTTACTTACAGATTCAGCATCAATTAGAGATGTATTATTATTCCCAACAATGAAACCACTAGCTTAAGGTTAAAAGACATAATATTTAAAACTGAAAATTATAATTTCATAGATTTAGATACCAAAAAAGGAAGGTTTGAAAAATATGTTTCAATTTGGAATTGATAAAAAAACATTATATATAATTATGGCAGTGCTAGTAATAATGTCAATAGGAAGATATGTTAATAATACAAATGCATTGCTTAGTCTATTATTAACACTTCCAGCTGTATTAATAGCAATTACATTTCATGAATTTGCACATGCATTTGCTGCAGACAAATTAGGTGATGATACACCAAGAAGACAAGGAAGACTAACATTAAATCCTTTAGCACATTTAGATGTTGTAGGATCTATTATGCTAGTATTTGCAGGATTTGGATGGGGAAAGCCAGTAGAAATAAATCCTAGAAATTTTAATAGAAATGTTGATATGTCAAAAGGTGAAGCAATTGTATCGATAGCAGGGCCAGTTATGAATTTCATTTTATCAATACTATTTGCAATATTGTATTTTACTATTATAAAATTTGCACCAGAATTTGCAATTCAACAAATAGGGATGATAATATTAGCACTTATACAAACTACAATTATTATTAATGTGGGATTAGGCGTATTTAATTTAATACCATTACCTCCACTTGACGGATCAAAGGTATTAAAACATTTTCTACCATATAATTCAAGAGAATGGTTTGACAGGTATTCACAAGTATTTTATATAGTATTTGTAATCTTATGGATAACAGGTATTGCAGGTAGTATTATTTCGCCAATAATAAATATTACGTATCAAGGAGTTATCCATTTAGTATCAATGTTATTTGGAATATAATACAATAAAAATTAAATCTGCCAAAGAAAGCAATCTTTTGGCAGATTTTAAAGAAGGGATAAAAATGAAAGACGTTTATATATTAGGAATAGAATCTAGCTGTGATGAAACATCAGTTGCAATAGTAAAAAATGGTAGAGAAGTATTATCAAATATAATAAGTTCACAAATCTCTATTCATGAAAAATTTGGAGGAGTAGTTCCGGAAATAGCTTCTAGAAATCATGTTGAGGCAATATCAAATGTTACAAAAAGAGCGTTAGAAGAAGCAAATATGAAAATCGAAGATATAGATGCAATAGCTTGTACATATGGACCAGGATTAGTAGGAGCATTACTAGTAGGAGTATCTTATGCAAAAGCATTAAACTATGCAAGTAATAAACCACTTGTTGGTACAAACCATATAGAAGGACATATTGCTGCTAATTATATTACTAATAAAGAGTTGAAACCACCATTTTTATGTTTAATTGTATCAGGAGGACATACACATTTAGTACATATAAAAAATTATAAAGAATTTGAAATATTAGGAAAAACAAGAGATGATGCAATAGGGGAAGCTTTTGATAAAGTAGCAAGAGTTATAGGACTTGGATATCCTGGAGGACCAAAAATAGATAAATTAGCAAAAGATGGTGAAGCTAATATCAATTTACCAAAAACACATTTTGAAAACTTGGATTTTAGTTTTAGTGGAATAAAAACAGCAGTTATAAATTTACATCATAAAAATCCAGATGTGAATAAAGCAGATTTAGCTGCAAGTTTTGAAAAAGCTGTTACAGATGTACTAATAGAGAATACATTAAAAGCAGCAGAACAATTAAACATTGATACAATAGCTTTGGCTGGAGGAGTATCAGCTAATAGTTATATACGTAGTAAATTTTTAGAATTAGAAAAAACAAACAATAAAAAAATATATTATCCAGAATTAATATTATGCACAGATAATGCAGCAATGATAGCATCTGCAGGTTACTATAATTTTATAAATGGAATTACATCAAATTTAGAATTAAATGCTATACCAAATTTGAAAATAGGAATGTAATAATAAAAAGGGGATAGAAATGTCAATTTATATAATAGGAGATTTACATTTATCTTTTTCACAGGACAAACCAATGAGCATATTTGGACCAAATTGGGAAGAACATACAGAAAAGATAAAGAAAGATTGGAAATTAAAAGTAAATAATGAAGACACAGTAATATTAGCTGGTGATTTTTCATGGGCAACATATATTGAAGATACTTATGAAGATTTTTCTTATATAAATAGTTTACCTGGAAAGAAAATTATACTAAAAGGAAATCATGATTATTGGTGGACAACACTTTCAAGTATGAAAAGATATTTAGAAGAAAAAGATATTAATAATGTAGATTTCTTGTATAATAATAGTTTTGAAATTGAAGGTAAAATAATAGTAGGAACCAGAGGATGGGCATTTACTGACACAGAAAATAGTCAAAAAATGTTAAATAGAGAAATGGCAAGATTAGAATTATCAATAAAAAATGCAATACAAAAATATGGTGATGAAAAAGAAATAATAGCAATTATGCATTATCCACCAATTTCAAATTCTTATATGAAAAATGAATATACATACAATTCTGTATTTTTAGATATAATGAAAAAATATAATATAAAAAAATGTTTTTATGGACATTTACATGGATCATCACATAAAGATGCGATAGAAGGAAATATTGATGGAATAGAATTTAAATTGATAAGCGCTGATTATTTGGATTTTAAATTATGCAAAATCATTGACAAATAATTACAAATATGTTAAAATTATTAACTGTAAGCCGCCTGAGTCGGGTAACTAAATGTTAACTAAATGTTAACTACCTAGTATTTTATGCTTAGCGAGTATACATATAAGAGGAGGTGTACTAAATAATGTACGCAATCATAGAAAGCTGTGGAAAACAATACAAAGTAGCAGAAGGAGATGTAGTATTCTTCGAAAAATTAGATACAGAAGAAGGAAAAAAGGTAACTTTTGACAAAATAGTTTTAGTATCTGATGACAAAAAAGTAGAAGTAGGAGCTCCATATGTAAAAGGTGTTAAAGTTGAAGGAAAAGTAGTAGAAAATGGTAAAGCAAAAAAAATTATCGTTTATAAATATAAAGCAAAGAAAAACTACAGAAGAACACAAGGACATAGACAACCATTTACAAAGGTAGAAATTACAAAAATTACTTTAGCTGCTGCAAAAGCAACAGAAGTAAAAGCAGAAGTTAAAGAAACAGAAACAAAAACAACTGCAAAAAAAGCAACTACAACAAAAGCTAAAACAGAAAAAGTAGAAGCTTAATGTAGTAACTAACATATTAGATTATAATAAAATCGGATATATAATAAAACACGAAGGGAGTGAGAAAACATGGCTCATAAGAAAGGTCAAGGTAGTGTTAAGAATGGTAGAGATAGTGAATCAAAACGTCTTGGACTAAAAAGAGCAGATGGTCAATTTGTACTTGCTGGAAATATATTAGTAAGACAAAGAGGAACTAAATTTAACCCAGGAACAAATGTAGGAATCGGTAGTGATGATACTTTATTTGCTCTAGTAGATGGAACAGTTAAGTTCGAAAGACTTGGAAAAGATAAGAAAAAAGTTAGTGTTTATCCCTTAGAGGATGCACAAGCTTAGATAAACAAAAAGGAATTCATAAATTAAATTTATGGAATTCTTTTTTTTTACTAAAATTATTGACTAGAAAAAGTAATATATATATAATATAAATATAAAATTATGAAAAAATAAGGGGAATAATATGAATAACAATATATATATAAAATCATCTGGAATAACACTAGTAGCATTAATAATAACTATTATAATATTAATAATATTAGCAGGTGTATCATTAAATATATTATATGGTAAAGATGGAATAATAACAAAGGCACAATTGGCAAGTTTTGCAACTGAAATGAAAGCTATCGAAGAAAAAGTAGGTCTAAAAAAAATAAACAATGAAGTTAAAAGATATTTATATGATGAAAATATAAAAATTTTTGATATAAATGTAACAACAGATCTAGAAATGTCTGATACGTTAAAGAAAGAAATAATGTATTTCAGAGATAATGAATCAGAAGAAAAATATATGATAGATTATAATCCAGAGAATTTTTATAATTATATAACAGTAGGCGAAAATAATAAAATTGAAAAATTATGGATTATAGATAAACAGACAGCTGGAGGAAAAGAAAATACTTATATTTATGATGAAAATAGTCAAGTAGTATTTAAAATACAGCAAACAAAAATAGGATCAGATATCTACCATAGCTATAATGCAACAACTATACGAAATGGTAAAGCAGTAGTTGATGAATCTATAAAAGAAACTTTTGAATCATATGATAACGGATATTATGAACCTGATTTTAAAGGATTTGATCCTAATACAACTTATATAGTATATTATTCAAATAATATACTAACAACAAATGATAATGTAACGAAAATATTAGTAACTATAAAAGATTACATGAATAGTGGTAGAAAAGCAGAAATTCAACTAAACGGAGAAAAATATGTAGCATATGATTATAACAATAAAATATGGGCTAATGCTGTAACTATGGCAAATGGAGTAGAAAGTTGGTGGGTATGGATACCTCGTTATTCATATAACACGGCAACCTATGATGATACAGAGTTTGATATATTATTCACAACAATAGATAATAAGGTTATACAAATAGGACAAGATGGAAAAACAAATCTAAGAGAACTATCGAATTTTGAAAATTATTTACAACATCCAGGATTTACAATAACAGATCAATCAAAAAAATCAACAATACAATTGAAAGGATTATGGATAGCAAAATTTGATGCATCATATACAGATAATGCATTTCCATCATCAAGTGAATCAAGTGATATATGTTATGCACCAGATATGACAGGATATGATGTAAATAACACATATATGGTATATTATTCACCAGATTTTAGTAAAAAACAAGAGGTTAAACTTGCAGATTATGTAGCAGATGGAAGCCCAAAAATAAAAGAATTTGAAGGAGAAACATATACATTATATGATTACAATAAAAAGATATGGGCAAATATCGTAACAAAGGCAAATGGAATAGAAAGTTGGTGGGTATGGATACCTCGCTATACTTATAACAAAGAAATACAAAATGGAGAATTTTCAATAATATTTGTAGATACAAATAATAAACCAATAGATACAAAAACATATGGAAGAACTCTTCCAGATACTTTTATATTAAATGAAGCATTTAATATAAAAGATACAGATAATACTGGAAAAACTACTATAACAAAATTAAAAGGACTATGGATAGGTAAATTTGATGCTACATATACTGATGATGCATCTCCATCAACAAGTGAATCAAGTGATGTATGTTATGCACCAGATATGACAGGATATGATGTAAATAATACATATATGGTATATTATTCACCAGATTTTACTAAAAAACAAGAAGTTAAGCTTGCAGATTACTTATCACAAGGATCACCAAAAACAAAAGACGTTGATGGAGAAACATATACATTATATGATTACAATAAAAAAATATGGGCAAATATCGTAACAAGAGCAAATGACATAGAGAGTTGGTGGGTATGGATACCTCGCTATGCTTATAAAAATGAAATACAAAATGGAGAATTCTCAATAATATTTATAGATACAAATAATAAACCGATAGATACAAAAACATATGGTACAGAATTGTTAAAAACATATATAGAACATCCAGCATTCACAATAATAGATAAAGCAAGCAATACAACAACAGAATTAAAAGGACTATGGATAGGTAAATTTGATGCCACATATGTAGATGAAACATATAAAGATGAAAATGGAATAATTGTAACAGCTTTAAATACAGATGCTTCAGGAACTAATACATTTACAAGAAATCCAACAGATGGACATGTACATGATTCAATGGGATATGGAACAAAAGAAAGATATGTATCATCATCCAATAGTTGGTGTGATGCATATACTTCAGAAGGATCATCTTGTAGTAATTTTGGATATTATAGATATTGTTCACAATGTGGTACAAGATTAAAATATTATTGGTGCAAGGCTCACTTTGATCCTAATAGAAATGGAAGAGTGGCAATACATGATGAAGATATATAGTAAAGGAGAAAAATATATTATGAAAAATATAAAATTTAAATTATTAATCAGTATATTTATAATACTTTTAATAGTAATAATAAGTAATATATCATTTGCTGGTGTTTCAGTAAATGGAGGTGCATATGTTAATATAACAGTTGATAATGCATTTTTAGCATGTTTATATATGAGAAATGGAGGAACCTCTACACTTGGTGCAAATAAACTAGATCCACATTTAAAAACAGTATTAGATGATGGAGCAGTAACATATTTAGGAACAAGTATGTATGGAAAAATAAAAAGTGGTGAAATAGGAGTTTCAGTTAATCTTACTTCAGAAAATTCAGCTTCTAATACAAATAAAAATTATTATTCAAGTACAGGTAATCCAAGTGGAGTAATGAAAAATTTAGAATATGAATATTTAGCAGGATTGGCAGATGTATCGCCAAATATAAAT
This sequence comes from Clostridiaceae bacterium, assembly GCA_012513065.1. GTDB lineage: Bacteria > Bacillota > Clostridia > TANB77 > CAG-508 > UMGS1663. The sequence continues at coordinate 48,730 of JAAZCX010000047.1, forward strand.
ACACAGATAATGAAATCATATTTGGATAAAAATTCTAAATATATTAATAAATTATCAGAAACATATACAGTAGAAAATACAAGAGGAATGTCAATAAAAGAAGTAGAGGGATGGAGTAACACAACAACAGATAATGTATCAGAATTTCGACCAGTATTTCAAAGATCCTCTGGATTTCTTGCATATTATTCGGGAACAGGAGTTGCAGGAGGTAATTGTGGTTTTAGACCAGTAATATGGAATATAAATGCAGATTAAAAATAAATAAATAAAATAAAAAGAAATTAGTTGTAAGTTAAACTAATTTCTTTTTATATATTTGTTTTTTACTTGTAAATATGGTAAAAATTAGGTATAATAGTATATGTAAAATATTAAATTGTAAAACAATTGGAGGAATAAAAATGCCAGAAAAGAAAAGAATATTAACAGGTGATAGACCAACAGGAAAATTGCATATAGGACATTACTTAGGATCATTAAAAAAAAGAGTTGAAATGCAAGAATCAGGATTATATGATCAATATATATTAATAGCAGATGTACAAGCTTTAACAGATAATTTTAATAATCCAGAAAAAGTTAGAAAAAACATTAGAGAAGTAGCTATGGACTATTTAGCATGTGGAATTAATCCTGAAAAAACAACTATATATATTCAATCTATGATACCAGAGGTTGCAGAGCTTACAGTATTCTATTCAAATTTAGTTACAATTTCAAGATTACAAAGAAATCCAACAGTAAAAACAGAAATTGCTCAAAAGAAGGCAATTTTTGGTGAAAGTGTAACATATGGATTTTTAGGTTATCCAGTAAGTCAGGCAGCAGATATAACATGTTTTGAAGGAGAATTAGTACCAGTTGGTGAAGACCAATTACCATTAATAGAACAATGCAGAGAAATAGTTAGAAAATTTAATTCAATATATGGAGAAGTACTAGTAGAACCAGAACCAGTCTTATCAACAGCAAAAAGAATAAAAGGATTAGACGGAAATGAAAAAATGGGAAAATCTTTAGGAAATGCAATCTATTTATCAGATAGCGAAGAAGAAATTACTAAAAAGATAATGAATGCTGTTACAGACCCAGGAAGAATTAGAAAAGATGATAAGGGAAATCCTGATATATGTATGGTTGCATATTATCATAATTTGTTTAGTTCTAAAGAAGAAATAGAAACAGTGTGTAATGAATGCAAAGGTGGATTAAGAGGATGTGTAGCATGTAAAAAACAATTAGCTAAAAATATATGTGATGCATTAAAACCTATCAGAGAAAAAAGAGCATATTATGAAGAAAATCCAGAGATAGTAGATAAAATATTATTAGAAGGAACATTAAAAGCGCAGAATTTAGCAAAAGAAAATATGAAAAAAATAAAGAAAGCAATGAAATTAGATTATTTTAATAATTAGAAAGAGAGAAAAAAGTATGTTTACAGACTATGTAAAAATAATAGTAAAATCAGGAGATGGAGGAAATGGAGCAGTCTCTTTCCGTCGTGAAAAATATGTAGCAGCAGGAGGACCAGATGGAGGAGATGGAGGAAAAGGTGGAGATGTTTATTTCTTCGTTGATCCAGATAGTAATACATTACTTGATTTTAGATTTAAGAAAAAATTCAAATCAGATGATGGAAAAAATGGTGAAGGTGGACATAGATACGGAAAAGGTGGAGAAGATTTACACATAGGGGTTCCAATAGGAACAATTATTAAAGATTCTTTAACAGGACAAGTATTGGCAGATTTATCAGAAAAAGGAAAAGAAGAACTAATATTACCTGGAGGTAGAGGAGGAAAAGGAAATTCTCATTTTGCAACATCTACAAGACAGGCACCTAGATTTTCACAAGATGGAGAAAAAGGAATAGAAAAAGAATTAATATTAGAATTAAAATTATTAGCTGATGTAGGATTATTAGGTTTTCCAAACGTTGGTAAGTCTACATTTTTATCAAGAACAACATCAGCAACACCAAAAATTGCAAATTATCACTTTACTACATTAGAGCCAAATTTAGGAGTTGTAAAATTAGATTACGGTGATAGTTTTGTTGTAGCAGATATCCCTGGAATAATTGAAGGAGCAAGTGAAGGAACAGGATTAGGAATACAATTTTTAAGACATATAGAAAGAACAAGATTATTATTACATGTAATAGATGTGTCAGGTATAGAAGGAAGAAATCCAGTAGAAGATTTCAATACAATTAATGAAGAACTAAAAAAATATAGTGAAAAATTAGCTGAAAGAAAACAAATTATAGTAGCGAATAAAATAGACAGTATGCAAGATGAAAAATTATATAAAGAACTAGAAAAGATGGCAAAACAAAAAAATATAGAAATATATAAAATATCAGCTGTAACAGGAGAAGGAGTTAATGAATTATTACATCATGTTGCAGAAGTATTAAAAACTCTTCCAAAAGAAGATATTGTAGAAGTAATTGGAGGTAAAAAAGTATATTCATTAGAAAATGAAGATGAATTTACAATAACAAAAGAAAATGAAATATATATCGTAGACGGGCCAGGAGTTCAAAAAGTAATGAGAAGAGTAAATTTGGAAGATAATGAATCAATGTATTATTTTCAAAAGTGCTTAGATGAATTAGGGGTAAATAAAAAACTAAACGAAGCGGGAGTAAAAGAAGGAGATACAGTAAGAGTAGTAGACTGGGAATTAGAATGGTATGATTAAATAAAAAAGCAAATAATAAATTTTTATTATTTGCTTTTTAACGTTTCTATCCATTCATTTACTTGATTTCTATTGACTAAGAAAAACAATCTATAACTAGAATATTTCATTACTTTTTTTATTATTTTTGGCTTCTTTTTAATATTAAAAAGAATTGTTTTAATAAAAAAAGAAAAAGAAATTTTTTCTTTACAATTCTTAATATTTTTTATACATTGGTTAAAATTAGAAAAGAAACGTTTGAAAATACCAGATAATTGTGAAAAAACATTAAAGTCTAAAAATATGACAAAATCAGCATCTCGTAGAATATAATCTAAATTTTCTAGATGATTTCCTTCAATAATCCAATTTTCATTTTTCAAAACAGAAAGAATCTTTTGTTTAACTATTAATTTATTTTTTTTCTTCCAATTATCTTTAAATTCAATATCATCTAAATGATAAACAGGAAAACTATACAATTCTTTTAAAAAAATTGATAATACAGTCTTTCCAGTTCCTGGTCCACCTATAATTAGAATCTTATTCATATATAATTAATATCACTCCTGATACACAAATAGTGCTTACTATAATATATTCTTTAATTTAATAAAAGTGAATAAAAATCTTAAATAATAAAATATTAAAACTTTTGTTTGACATTCGTTTGTTTGTATGATATTATATAAAAAAACAAATTAGGAGTGATATAAATGAGAATAAAAAAAGATCCTATGGAAATAAACAAGAGGGAAAAAGCAATATTAAAATTTATTGAAAAACAAGTAGATGCTAATGGATATCCACCATCAGTAAGAGAAATAGGAAAAGCTGTAGGGTTAAGTTCAACTGCAACTGTTCATGGTTATTTAGCTAAATTAGCAGAAAAAGGATACATAAAAAAAGAAGATCAAAAAGGTAGAACATTACGTTTATTAAAAGGTATAGATAATAAAGAAAAAATAAAAGAAGAAAAAGCATTTTATTCAGGAAGAGAAATGGTTGAAGTTCCAGTAATAGGAAAAATTACAGCTGGAGAACCAATATTAGCAGTAGAAAATATTACAGATACATTTCCTATACCAATCGATTTTGTAGGAAATAGTGAAAGTTTTATGCTTACAGTAAGAGGAGAAAGTATGATTGAAGCTGGGATATTAAGTGGAGATTATATTTTAGTAAAAAAACAAAATGTAGCAAATAATGGAGAAATAGTCGTAGCTCTAATAGAAGATGAAGCAACAGTAAAGACTTTTTATAAAGAAAAAGATCATATACGTCTTCAACCAGAAAATAGTACTATGTCACCAATTATAGTACCAAATTGCCAAATATTAGGTAAGGTAGCTGGCGTATTTAGAAAAATGTAATTTAAAATAAAGATAGAATGGAGAATAAAAATGGCAAGAGTAAAAACATTTTTAATCTATCTTATATTAATTGTTATTTTCTTTATATTTTCTAATGTTATGATATATGTAGCTATAAATACAACATATAAATATAAAAGTGTAGAAATAAATACTGCAATTCCAACAAAGGTAGAAGTACAAGCAACATCTATTAATGGTTTTGCAAAAGCAAAAATAAATAATAACACAGAAAATAGTATAGAAAATAAATATTTAAAAGTACAATGTTATTCACAACATGATATTTTAATGGGAACAAAATATATTAAGATAGATAAAATAGAAGCAAAAGAAGAAAAAGAATTTGAAGTTCATTTTAATTATAATAAAGTAGAAAAAGCAGTTATTAGTATAACAGATGAAGAACAAGTAGAAGCAGATAAAGTTCCTGAAGCAGATAGAGTTTCTGATTCACAAAGAGGGATAGCAACTATTATATCAGCATTAATATTATTATATTTTATATAGGATAATAAAAAAATAAAAGAATTATTTCTTTTATTTTTTTGTTTTTATATAAAACCCATTGATATTTTATAAAAAACGTAATATAATTGTAACGGATTTGTAATAAAAAAGAAATAAATAGATAAAATATATACTGAAAGGAAGATGGAAATGTTTGGTTTTGGACAAGATATTGGAATTGATTTAGGTACAGCAACAGTTATTGCTTATGTAAAAGGTAAAGGAATAGTACTTCGTGAACCTTCAGTTGTAGCTGTGGATAATAATACTGGAAATGTTTTAGCAGTTGGAAAAGAAGCAAGAAGAATGCTTGGTAGAACACCAGGAAATATTGTGGCAACAAGACCATTAAGAGAAGGTGTTATATCAAGTTATACAGAAACAGAAAAAATGTTAAAATATTTTATTAATAAAGTATGTGGTAAATTTATATTTGCACCAAGAATAATGATATGTATTCCATCTCAAGTAACAGAAGTAGAAAAAAAAGCAGTAATAGACGCTGCATCTCAAGCAGGAGCAAGAAGAGTATATCTTATAGAAGAGCCAATAGCAGCAGCAATTGGAGCAGGAATAGATATATCAAAACCATGTGGAAATATGGTAGTTGATATAGGAGGAGGAACTACTGATATAGCAGTTATATCATTAGGTGGTAGTGTAGTTAGTTCATCATTAAAAGTAGCAGGAGATAAATTTGACGAATATATTGTTAAATATATTAAGAAAAAACATAATATGATGATAGGTGAAAGAACTGCTGAAGATTTAAAAATAAATATAGGATGTGTATACCCAAAAATACAAGATATTGAAATGGATATAAGAGGAAGAGATTTAGTAACAGGGCTTCCAAAAACTATAACAATTCGTTCTAGTGAAATGTTAGAAGCATTAATGGAACCAGCAATGATGATAGTAGATGCAGTACATTCTGTACTAGAAAAAACACCACCAGAATTAGCAGCAGATATTAGTGATAAAGGTATTTATATGACAGGTGGAGGATGTTTAGTAGACGGATTAGATAAATTATTACAAGAGAAAACAGGAATAAATGTAATGATTGCTCAAGATGCAGTGTCTTGTGTAGCATTAGGAACTGGAAAAGCATTAGACAATTTAGATTCTTTAGATGGAAAAAAGAAATAAATAAAAATTAAAAAAGAGATCAAAGTGAACAACTAAAAAAGTAATGTTCATTCAAATCTCTTTTTTAGTTAGAACAACTAGTCAAATACAAAATTTACTATTGCAAAAAAAAGAATAAAATTATATAATGTATAAAGATTTTTATAGATAAAAGGTGAAAAAGAATATGAATAAAACTAAAAGAAAAATATTCGAAACCTCAATGAAATTATTTGCTGAAAAAGGATATGATGCTACAAGCATTGAAGAAATAACAGCTACTGTTGGAGTAGCAAAAGGTACATTATATTATCATTTTTCTAGCAAAGAAGAAATATTTCAATTTTTAGTTGAAGAGGGAGTAAAACTATTAAAAAATAGTATAGAAATAAAAACTGATAAACTTACTAATTCGTTAGATAAAATAAAAGCAATTGTATTAATCGAAATAAAAATATTAGTAAAATATCAGAATTTTATAACTATCATATTAAGTGAAATATGGGGAAATAGTTCAAGATCAAAGATGTGCCAAAATTACGTTTTTGAATATATCCAAATGATACAAGAAATTGTAGAAGATGGTATAAAAAAAGGTGAAATAATAAATACAGATGCAAATGTGGTAGCATCTCGGAATATTTGGCTTTGTTTGCTCTAGCCTTATTTATAAACTAAGAATAGATAAAAATATAGAAGTATTAGAATTATATAAAGAAATAGAAAAATCATTTATAAGAAAATTAAAAGGATAAAATAATAAAAGGAGAAAACAAGTAATGAGAATATTAAATGACTTTAAAATACCAAATTTTAAATTTCCAAAGCTAAAGATGAAAGATGTTGAAAATATCGAAGAAGTAAAAGTAAATTATGAGAGAATGCAAAAGAAACAAGTTATTGAGCAAAAAAGAAAAATTAAAGGGTATGAAACAACATATTATAAAACAATTAAAGAAATTTTTGAAATGGCAAGAGAAAAATATTCAGATAATATTTTTATGCTTGAAAAATTTAATACAAAAGGGGAATTTACTAAAATAACATATAAAGAATTTACAGATGATGTAATAGCATTAGGAACAGCATTAACAAATAAATATAAATTAAAAAATGAAAGAATTGTTATAATAGGAGAGAATACATATAATTGGTATGTATCTTATATGTCAGTGCTTTGTGGAGTGGGAATTGCGGTTCCAGTTGATAAAGAATTACCAGCTAATGAAATTGAAAATGTTATTCATCGCTCAAGAGCAACAGCTGTAATTTACTCAACAAAGAAAAAAGATATAATTAAAAAAGTACAAGATAAATTACCAGAAGTAAAATATTTTATACAGATGAATAATGACGATAAATTAAATGGTAGAGATGTTGGATTTAATACAGTTGTTAATCAAGGAAAGAAAATGCTTGAAAAAGGTGATGATTCTTTCTTGAAAATTGAAATTGATCCAGAAGAATTTAAAGTATTAATATTTACATCTGGAACTACTTCTAATTCAAAAGGAGTAATGATTTGTAATCGTAATTTAGCACAAAATATTAATGCAGTAAACCCATATGCAAAATTACATGAAACAGATAGATTCTTTTCAATATTACCATTACATCATACATATGAATCATCAATAGGATTTTTACTTCCAGTAGCAAAAGGTAGTTCTATTGTAGTATGCCAAGGATTAAAACATATTGTACCAGATTTAAAAGAAACAAAACCTACTGCATTACTTGCAGTTCCATTATTAATAGAAAATTTATATAAAAAAATAAATCAAACAATTGAAAAAAGCGGAAAAGCAGGAATGGTAGATTCAATGATGCATATAACAAATGCATTAAAAAATGTAGGAGTAGATATTAAAAAGCAAGTATTTGCTGAAATATATGAAAATTTAGGCGGAAATTTAAAATTTATAGTTTCTGCAGCAGCACCAATAGATCCTAAAGTAGGAAAATGGCTACAAGATTTAGGAATAATTTTTATGCAAGGATATGGACTTACAGAAACAGCACCAATTGCAGCATTAACTCCACAGTACGATACAAGAGTTGGATCTGCTGGAAAAGCAGTTAATTGTGCTGAATTAAAAATAGATAATCCAAATGAAAACGGTGAAGGAGAAATTCTAATCAAAAGTGAAACATTAATGATTGGATATTATGAAGATGAAGAAGCAACTAATGAAGTTATAGAAATAGATAAAGATGGTAATCGTTGGTTTCATTCAGGAGATGTTGGATATTTAGATGAAAATGGATTTTTATATATTACAGGTAGAATAAAAAATGTTATTGTTACACAGAATGGTAAAAATGTATATCCAGAAGAAATAGAATTAATGCTTGGAGATATACCAGAGATAAAAGAATGTATGATATATGGAAAAAAAGTTGCAGGACAAAAAGAATTAACTATTACGGCAAGAGTAATTCCAAATATAGATGAAATAAAGAGATACTATGAAAAGGAAGAATTAACAGAAGAAGAAATCTATAATATTATTTGGAATAAGATTAAAGAAGTAAATCATAAACTAAGTTCATATAAGGCAATTAAGAGTTTAGAAATAAAAAAAGACGAGTTTGTAAAAACTACAACAATGAAAATTAAAAGATATGTTGAGATAAATAAAAAATAAAAAAATATTTACGGAAATAACACTTTAGGTATTGACAGAACATGTAAATTTGTATTAAAATGAGTATAAAGTCAAATTATAAAATATTATAATTCCTATTGTAATTTTTTGTATAATTAAGATAACATACATAGGAAAAGGGAGGAGTTTACAATGTCTAAATCTGGCATAGTAAATGTGAGAATGGTAATCACAGAGGAAAAAATGCTTTCAAACATTGATAAAGTACAAAAATTAATAAATCCAAAAAGTAAAAAACAAATTGTTCAATTAGACGATGATGTTTACTTTAAAGATTTAATAGAATCAATAAAAACTTATTTGGTGGAATATCCTAAGAAAAAGAATTTTCCAGCAAGTGTTTATAAAGCTGCATATGAATTAGTAGAATTTGCTACAAATCAATTTGAAGATAACACAAAGCAAATTGAAGAATTAATTCGTCAAAGAGAAACAAATATATCATTAGCAAGAGAATTAAAAGAAATATTAGAAGTTGTAGTAAGTAAAGAAACTGGATGGAAACAAATAGTAAAAGAAGCTTCTAATAATTTCCAAGAAGATATAATAGAAACATTAGAAATAATAGGTAAATCAAGATCTGACGCAACAGAAAATTATCAAGATGCAGTTAAATTAATTAATGCAAGAATTGTTAACTTAGAATCAAATCTTCATATAGAAATTGATATGGAGAGAATAGAAGATAAATCAAAAGCATTAAGCTATATAGGAATTGAAATTGCAGATGCTTTAAAATTAATTCCAACTCCACAAGAAGAACCAGCAGAAATGGTAATGGAAGAAGCAAAAGCAGAACAACCAGTTACAGTAGTTGAAGAAAATAAAGGATACATCGAAGAAACAAGATTTGAAGTAAAACCATCATTATGGCAAAAAATTAAACAAAGCAAAATTGGTAGAGCACTTCGTTATGCATTTAAGATTAGAGTTGTATTAGATATACCAGCATTACCAGAAGGTAGAGGAGAACAAAACTAAAACTTATAATATAAAATAAGTTGGAAAAGTTTAGTTTCCAACTTATTTTTATTTAATAATTAAAACTTGAATTAAAATAAAAAAAATAATATTAAACTATTGACAACCAGGAATAATTTTTGTATAATAAAACCTGCGTTAAGCAAAATAATAAATGCTCCCTTAGCTCAGTTGGTCAGAGCAACCGGCTCATAACCGGTGGGTCCAAGGTTCGAATCCTTGAGGGAGCACCAATTATTTTTTTTATATATATGGGTAGGTGGCCGAGTGGCTAAAGGCGGCAGACTGTAAATCTGTTCTCATACGAGTACGATGGTTCGAATCCATCCCTGCCCACCAAGTAATACCAAAACTTTTTAAGTTTTGGTATTATTTTTTTAATTAAAAATATTAGTAAAACAAAGATAAAAAATTCTATACAATATAGGTATAATAATATAAAGAATAGAAAGAAATTAAAATCATACATATGAAGTAGTTAAAGAAAGTGAAAGCATAGCAACCGAATTAAAACTAGATAAAGAAAATATTGAACTTGCAAAAATAATAGCATTATTGCATGATATAAGAAAATTTGAATAAATAAAAGTAACAGATTTAATTATCTTGTTACTTTTATTTGTTATTATATTATTTTACAATTTTATCTGCTTCATCTTGTGATAAATAGTTATATTCTACCATGGAACGAATAACTTTTCCTTGTCTATTTTTAGCTAAATCTGGATTAACAGTAGGTGCATATACTGAAGGTGCATTTGGAACTCCTGCAAGAATGGTTGCTTCATTTAAAGTTAAATCTATTGGATCTTTATCATAATAACCATTAGAAGCTTGTTTTATTCCATAATATCCTTCTCCAAAATAGATAGTATTAATATAGAATTCTAATATTTGATCTTTTGAGTAATTTTTTTCTAAATCTATAGCAACTAATATTTCAGCAATTTTTCTAGATATAACATTATCTTCAGTAATAAAGTATAAGTTTTTTGCAACTTGTTGAGTAATTGTACTTCCGCCTTCATTTAATTCTTTAGATTGAACATTAGAAACAATAGCTCTTCCTATAGAAATAACATCAATTGGTCCGTGATCTTTAAATCTATGATCTTCAACAGCAATGATTGCATTTAAATAATAATCTGGTACTTTATCATATGAAACATAAGAATTATTATTTTTAATTTCTGATATTTTATCTGTAAGACTTTTTGAATCTAATGTTGTTTTATATAATTTATATCCATTAAAAAAAATAATTGAACCAACTAATAATATGGCTAATAATATAATTAATAATAATCTTTTAAAAAATTTCATATAACCTCCTAATATTTATATAAATTATACAATATAAATATAAAAAAGGACAGCCTTTTAGAAAAGATAATTAAAAAAATAAAAGTTATAATGATTTATTCTCATTATAACCTCTATGATTTATAGAATAATACAGATTAATCCACCACTACCTTCGTTTACAATACGCTCTAAAGTTTCTTGTAATTTATCTTGAGCATCTTCAGGCATTCTACAAAGTTTATTCTGAAGACCTTCATTAACTAATTCATGAAGACTTTTTCCAAAAATATTAGATTCCCAAATTTTTTGAGGATCTGATTCAAATTCAGAAAGTAGATAATTAACTAATTCTTCAGATTGTTTTTCACTACCTACAATAGGAGATACTTCAGTTTCAATATCAGCTCTAATCATATGAATAGATGGAGCTTTAGCTTTTAATTTAACACCAAATCTAGAACCTTGTTTAACCATTTCTGGTTCATCTAAAATAAGTTCATCCATTGAAGGAGTAACAATACCATAACCTTTGGCTTTTACTTCTTCAAGTGCATATGAAATTTTATCATATTCTTTTTTTGTATTTGCTAAAAGTGTAATAGTAGAGAACAAATCTCCTTCACTGTTAATTTCCACACCTGAGATTTCAGTTAATACTTTATAAAATAAATCATCAATTAATTGGACAGAAATATTAACAAGACCAGTTCCTAATAAAATTTCGTCAACTGTTGTTTTATTAATAATTTCAGTTTTTTGAATTTTACGAATACCAAAATCAATTTGTTTTAGAGAACGAACATCTCTAAATGCATCTTTAATTTCTGAGTATAATTCCTTTTTTAACCAATGATTATTAGAAAGTCCATCAACCCAACGAGGAAAACTAAAATTCATTGTTTCAATAGAAAATTCATATAAAATTTTACTAAATATTGTATTAATATCTTCTAAATCTAAACTTGAGCAATTTGTAGGAATAACTGTCGTAGCGTATTTTTCTTCTAAACGCTTTGCTAAAGATATTGTATATTCAGAAGCAGGATCTGCAGAATTTAAAACAATAACGAATGGTTTATGTAATGCTTTTAATTCACTCACAACTCTAGCTTCTGCTTCAATATAATCTTCCCTTGGTATATCTGTAATTGTACCATCAGTAGTAACAAGAATACCAATAGTAGAATGTTCTTCAATAACTTTTTTTGTACCCATTTCAGCAGCTTGTTCAAAAGGAATTTCATTATCATTCCAAGGTGTTTTAACCATTCTAGGCATATCATCTTCTAAATATCCTATAGCATTATCTACTAAATAACCAACACAATCTACCATTCTAGTTTTTAATTTTATATTTTCACCTAAAGTAATTTCTACAGCCTCATTTGGAATAAACTTTGGCTCTGTAGTCATTATAGTTCTACCAGAAGCACTTTGAGGAAGCTCATCCAAAGCCCTTTCTCTTTTGTATTGATTATCAATGTTTGGAATAACAAGTAAATCCATAAAACGCTTAATAAAAGTTGATTTACCAGTCCTAACTGGACCGGACAACTCCAACATAAATATCTCCGTCTGTACGTTTTGCTATATCTTGATATACTGATAAATTTTCTTCCATGAAAATAGATACCTCCTTAAAAATGTTTGTACTAATAAACTTTTAATTAATGTATATTAGATAAAATAAAACTTATGACTAAATTAATAAAAAAATTGAACAAATTTAATAAATATGATAAGATTGTATATATTAATATAAAAGGAGAAAAAGTAAAAATATGAATAAGTATGAACAAGCAATTGAAATATTAAAAAAATATAAACAAAATAGAGTTTTAATAGAATTAGAAAACAATAAAAATGAAGAATTAATAAAACAAGTTTTATCTATTAATTTTCAACAAATAGAAAATATAAAAACAAAAATAGAAGAGGAAAAACAGAAAAAATTTGCTAATGATACTATTGAAAAAATAGAATGTATAGATGGAAATAAATTAAGCAGCGAAGAAAAAAGAGAATATGAAGATATAGGAAATAAAGTAATAAAAGAAGAAAAATATGCAGTTGTAACAATGGCAGGAGGACAACGGAACAAGGCTTGGACATAAAGGACCAAAAGGTACATTTTTAATAGATGTAAAACCTAAATCAAAATATTTATTTGAAATAATTGTTGAGACATTATTAAGAGCAAATAAAAAATATGAAGCAATAATTCCTTGGTATATAATGACAAGCAATGATAACAATGAAGAAACAATAAAATTCCTTGAGGATAATAATTATTTTGGTTATGATAAAAAATATGTAAAAATATTTATACAAGGAGAAATGCCTTTATTAGATATAAATGGAGAATTCTTAATTGATCAAGATGGCAAGATAAAATTTGCATCAGATGGAAATGGAAGTATATATCGTTCTATGAAGGAAAATGGTATATTAGAAGACATGAAACAAAGAAAAATTGAGTGGATTTATATTTGTTCTGTAGATAATATATTATTACAAATAGTAGAGCCAATATTGTTAGGCCTTACTATAAAACAAAAAAATCAAATAGCATCTAAAACAATAATAAAAGCTAATCCACAAGAAAAGGTAGGCGTATTTTGTAAAAAGAATGGAAAGCCATCAGTAATTGAATATACAGAACTTCCTGAGGATATGTTAGAAATGGTAGATGAAAATAAAGAGCTTACATTTGGAGAATCACATATTATGTGTAATTTATTTTCATTATCAGCATTAGAAAAAATTTCAGAAGAAACATTACCATATCATATAGCATTTAAAAAAGTAGAATATTACGAATATGGAAAATTAATAATTCCAACAGAACCAAATTCATATAAAATGGAAGCATTTATATTTGATAGTTTCCCATTATTTGAAAAGATAACATTACTTAGAGGAAATAGAGAAGAAGACTTTGCACCAGTAAAAAATAAAGAAGGAAATGATAGTCCAAAAACAGCATCAGAATTGTATAATAAGTATTGGAAATAATAAAAAGAACATTTATTACTAAATCTTAAATTTAAAGATTTTATGATAAATGTTCTTTTTGGTTTTACATTTGTTGATCACCAGGTAAAAAGTAATCAACAACACCATAGATGATTGCTCCAACAATTGCAGCCATCCAAGATATAGTATATCCGGCTACAAAAAATTGAGTTACATATAAAACTATAGCAGAAAGTATAAAACCTACAAATCCTTTACCAAAAGGACTAGCATGAAGACCGGTAAATTTTACTATTAAATAATCTATTAGTGTAAGAACAATAGCAGCTACAACTAATGTCCAAAAGTTAGCAATTTGAAATCCTGGAGTAAAAAATGCAGTAATAGCAAGAACTACAGCAGCTGTTATAAGTCTACCAACAACTTGCCAAATAGTAGAATTAGATCTTGATTGTGTGTTAGTCTGATTTTCTGACATAATAAAACCTCCTTATTAAAAAAATTGTAAATTGTATTGTAACTCACAATAGTTTCATACTTTATTATTAACAAATTTTTTTTAAAATATACAAAAATGAATAAATATTTAAAAAATGTTAAAAATAATAGTAATTTATTTTTAGGAAAAATAAAAGAAAGGTAGAAACTATATGCTATTAATTTTTGTTAGAACCATAATCTTATATATGCTTGTATTAATTGTAATGCGTTTTATGGGTAAAAGAGAAATAGGTCAACTTCAACCATTTGAACTTGCTATTTCTATAATGATAGCAGATCTAGCGACTATTCCTATGTCAGAACCAGGTATTCCAATAACTAATGGTATTGTACCAATATTAGGATTACTTGTAATGCATTTGATAATTTCTGTAATAAATTTAAAAAGTATAAAAATGAGAGAAATTATTTGTGGAAAACCTTCTATTCTTATTTACAGAGGAAAAATACAAGAAGATAGTATGAAGAGAGAAAGATTTACTATAAATGAACTACAAGAAAGATTAAGATCAAATAATATTGTAAATATAGGAGATGTAGAATTTGCAATATTAGAAACAAGTGGACAAATAAGTGTAATACAGAAACCAGACAAAAGAAATAGTATACCAGAAGATTTCAATATAATGCCGGAGTATGAAGGTATTTCTTATGATTTAGTTATAGATGGAAAAATAATGAAACAAAATTTAAAAATATTAGAAAAAGATTATAATTGGCTTGTAAAACAAGTAGATAAATTTGGAATGAAACCAGAAGAAACATTAATTGCAACCATAGATGGAAAAGGAAATTTCTTTTGCCAAAAAAAAGAGGGGAGAAAGAAAAATTGAGTAAAGAATGGCTTATTTGTTCTATTGTAATTATTTTAGTAGTTTTATTAAATATTGTAACTCAGAAATATACAGAAGAGTCAGTAGATTATATAGATAATATATTAAAAGATTTTAAGGAAACATTATCAGAAGATGAGATAATAAAAGAAGATGCAGAATTAAAAATAAATGATATTATGAGTGAATGGCAAGATAAATACAATTTACTAGCATATTTTATTGAACATGATGAACTAGAAAAAGTTGAAACAGAAATAACTCTTTTAAAAGCTAATATAGAAGTAGAACAATATAAAGAAGCA
This sequence comes from Clostridiaceae bacterium, assembly GCA_012513065.1. Lineage (GTDB taxonomy): Bacteria > Bacillota > Clostridia > TANB77 > CAG-508 > UMGS1663. The sequence goes on from JAAZCX010000047.1 coordinate 64,008, forward strand.
ATTCCAATTTTGGATAAGTGTGCTTTTATTTTAAATCATATCAAAGATAAATTTACACTTGAAATAAAAAATATATTTTAAAAAAGTAGGTAGAAAATAATAAAGTGTACCCTTTGTCAAGGACATTTATAAAAAAGTGTATACTTTATGCTGATTCTTTAAGAAGATGATTTCTGTATAATACAGGAGTCATCTTTTTTAAATTCCATTGATATCTATCGTTATTATAATAATCTATATA
>JAAZCX010000048.1 GCA_012513065.1 Clostridiaceae bacterium
AATATATATTTATGTCTTGTAGTCTAATTATCTTCTTTATTTTTTTACTATTATATGTTATAATAAATATAGTATTTTAAATATAAAGGGGGATTTTATATGGGTGTATTTTCCGAATTAGATATTTTAGAAAAAACAGATAATAGTAAAAAGAAAAAAACAAATAGTAGACCAAAAGTTTCAGAAGCTGAATGGAGAGCTTATCAAAAGAAATATGTTGTAAAACCTTCTAAAACATATGAATCTGATACTCATGATGATGAGTATGATGATAAAAAAGAAAAAGATGATGATTGTTTTGAAAGATAAATTATACTTAAAGAAAGGACTTTTTAATGAATTCACATAGTAGTTTAGAAAAATTAGAATATAATAAAATATTAGAACAACTTTCCCTATGTTGTAATACATATTTAGGGAAAGATTTTTCTATGCAATTAAAACCTTCTATAACAGAAAACAAAGTTAATTCTCTACTTTCTGAAACATTAGAAGCTTATAATTTTATTTATAGAAAAGGTAACATTCCACTTTTTGAAATAGCAGATATTTCTCTTAGTTTAAAAAAATTAGAAAGTAATATAGCTCTATCTGCAAAATCATTATTAGAAATTGCTTATATATTTAAGCTTTCACAAGAATTAAAACTATATTTTAAATTAGAAGATGATTTAGAAACTAAAGACTTTCCTATTTTATTTTCTTATTTTAATCTTTTATATAGTAATTATGATCTTGAAAAAAGTATTTTTTCTTCTATTATTGATGAAAATACAATTTCAGATAATGCTTCTTCAAAGCTTTCATCTATAAGAAGAAATAAGAAAAAATTAGAATCTGACATTAAAGATGTTTTAAATAAAATTATACATTCTCAAACTTATTCTAAAGCAATAATGGAAGCAATTATTACTATTAGAAATGACAGATATGTTATACCAGTAAAAGAAGAATTCCGTTCTTCTTTAAAAGGTTTTATACATGATATTTCTTCTAGTGGTTCTACTGTTTTTATTGAACCTATGCAAGTATTTGAATTAAACAATAAACTTCAATCTTTAAAAATTGAAGAAAATCTTGAAATAGAACATATCTTAGAACAACTTTCATTTAAGATTTCTCCATATATATCTGAATTGAAAGAAAATATATCATTAATTGGTAAATTAGATTTTATTTTTGCTAAAGCAACCTTAGCAAAAAATATGGATGCAACATGTCCAATAATAAATAATTTAAAACAAATAGATATAAAAAAGGCTAGACATCCTTTAATTAGTAAAGATAATGTTGTTCCAATTGATATAAAAATTGGAAGTAATTATTCTTCTTTAATCATTACAGGACCTAATACTGGTGGTAAAACAGTTACCTTAAAAACAACCGGTTTATTAACTTTAATGGCATGTAGTGGATTGTTTATTCCAGCTGAAGAAAAAAGCAGTTTATATGTTTTTGATTCTGTATTTGCAGATATTGGTGATGAACAAAGTATTCAAGAATCTTTAAGTACTTTTTCTTCTCATATGACACATATTATAAGCATTTTAAGAAACGCTACTAGTAACAGTCTTATATTATTGGATGAACTAGGCTCAGGTACAGATCCTATTGAAGGTGCTAACTTGGCTATTAGTATATTAGAATATTTTAATAAATTAGGTACTATTACAATTGCTACTACACATTATCAAGAAATTAAAAATTATGCTTTAACAACAGACGGATTTGAAAATGCAAGTTGTGCATTTGATATTGAAAATTTAAAACCAACATATCAATTATTAATTGGTATTCCAGGTAAAAGTAATGCTTTTGCTATTAGTAAAAAATTAGGTCTCTCTGATGAAATTTTAGATAGAGCTAAGTTTCTTATAAAAGATGATGATATAAATATTGAAGGACTATTAAAAAATATATATGATGATAAAATTATAATTGAAAATGAGAAAGAAGAAATTATAAAAAATAAAAATCAAATTGAAAGCTTAAGAAAATCTTTAGAACAAGAAAAAAATATTCAAAGTAATGAAAAATTAGAAAAGCTTGAAAAAGCTAAAATAGATGCTCAAAATATTCTTATTTCTGCAAAAGAAGAAGCTAATGATGTTATAAAAAATTTAAATAATTTATATGATAATTTTAAATGTTTAGAAAATATAAATTTTGAAAAATGGTCTGATTTAGAAATATCTGATTTTGTAAAACAACATTTCAAAAAAGGATCTCTCAAGAAAGCTAATAATATCAGAAATGATCTTAATAATTCTTTTGATTCATTACTAAAAAATTCAGATTCAAATATTGAGACTAATATAAATAAAAAACATATTGAATTAAATAAAGAAAATTTACAAATTGGAATGAAGGTTAAATTATATGATTTTTCAGATATTGCCACAATTACTTCTCTATCTGGAAAGCAAAATCAGTTACAAATACAAATTTCAAATGCTAAAATGAATATAAAAATTGAAGATATACAAGAAATTATAGAAACAGATATTAAAAAAATAGTTTCTTTAACAAATTCTAAAAAATCTTCTATATCTATATTGAAATCAAAACAAATAGCTCCAGAAATAAATGTTATTGGTGAAAATATTGAAGAAGCATGTTTTGTAATTGATAAATATTTAGATGATTGTATATTGGCTAAAATTTCTCCTATTCGTATAGTTCACGGCAAAGGTACAGGTAAACTACGAGCAGGAATACATTCTTTTCTGAAAAAAAATCCTTATGTTAAATCTTATCGTTTAGGAACTTTCGGTGAAGGTGAAATGGGTGTTACAATTGTAGAATTAAAATAGAAAAAGAGTGAATTAAACTTCACTCTTTTTCTATTTTAATCTTATAATTTTATTATTATATCTTTATTATTATCTTCTATTTCTATTTTTTTATATTCAACATTGCATTCATCGAACAATCTTCTAGCTGCTATATTGTTTTCTGAATTTGCATATTTATCTGATAGATATATTACTTTTTTTATTCCTGATTGTATAATAATTTTTGCACATTCATTACAAGGAAATAAATCAACATATATCTTTGAGTCTTCTAAATCTCTTTTTCCACCTCTATAATTAAGTATTGCATTCATTTCAGCATGACAAACATATGGATATTTTGTATTTAATTGTTCTCCCTCTCTTGCCCATGGAAAATTATCATCTTCAAACCCATTAGGTGCTCCATTATATCCAATGGATAATATTCTATTGTCATCACTTACTATACATGCTCCTACTTGTGTTGAGGGATCTTTGCTTCTCATTGCAGATAATTTTGCAATTGCCATAAAATATTCATCCCAAGCTAGATAATCATTTCGTTTTTTATTTTTATCTTGTTCCATATAATTCTCCTCTATTATTGATCATTATTCATAGAGCTATAATATTTCATTAAATAATCATAATAATTAAATGTTGCCTTTGTTTCTGGTGTTCCGTAATCTTCTCCATAATTTTCTATATTTATACTTGTAATAATTATTTTATTTTTTGGCATATCAGCTGTTAACTCTTTTCCATCTTGATCTTTTGGAACAGATTCATTACTTTGTAATTCTGAACTTCTATATGTTACTTCTGCATTTGCTATTTTATCTACTATATCTAATCCTTCTATTACTTCTCCGAATCCTGTATATAACCCATCTAATGAACTAGTATCTTTTTGTACAATAAAGAATTGTGATCCTGCTGAATTATAACTTTCTTCTGATAAAGAAGAACTAATATTGCTATAATCTGAACGAGCCATAGCAATAACTCCTCTTTTCATTTTTAAAGTATTTTTTGTATATCCATTAGCTATCATTTCTCCTTCAATAGCATACTGTGTTTCATCCCCATTACCTTTTAAATCATTTATTGTTGGAGTTCCTGTTCCATCTCCACTTTTATCTCCACCTTGTATCATAAATCCAGGAATAGTTCTATGGAAAGTTAATCCATTATAAAATCCTTTATTTGCTAAACATATAAAGTTTGATACTGTATTTGGTGCTTTATTTGGATATAATTCTACTTTAATTGTTCCATAATCTTGAACTTCTATTGTTGCAATTGGATTTTTAACATTTTTTGTTAATTTCATAAATATTCCATATGATACAAATCCAATAGCCATTATTACTAATGCTATTGCTATTATAAATATAATTTTTATTGTTTTATCTTTTTTCATTTTTTCTCACTTTCTATTTTTTATAACATTAAATTATCAAATACAAATTGTTCTTGCATTCTTCTTAAAGATTGTTTTATTGTTCTAGCTCTAACCTCACCAATTCCTTCTACATCATCTAAGTCTGGTATATCAGCTGCTAATATGTGTTGGAAAGATTTAAAAGATTTTACTAGATTGTCAACAATATTTGATGGCATTCTTGGTATTTTATTCAATATACGATATCCCCTAGTATAAACTGCAACTTCATCGTAATTATCAAAATCTTCATATCCAAGTAGTCTAGCAATAATTTGTGATTTCATTAAATCTTCATGTGCTAAGCTTTTTATTTCATTTAATACTTTTTCTGATGTTCTCTTCTTTCCAGGTGCTATATAATCTTTTATTATTAATAATTCCTCTTTTTCTAATCCACCTACTAATTCTTCTAATTGCATTTCAAGTAGTCTTCCCTCTTGTCCTAATTCATAAATTGATTTTTGAACTTCATCAACCATTTTCATTACCATTTCAGCTCTTTGAATTGCTGTTATAACATTTTCTAATGTTACAATATCATTAAATTCATACTCATTTAATAAATTTAATTTACTATCAAATACTTTTTTATATTTTTCTACCGTTTGAAGAGCTTGATTTGCTTTTGATATTACTTTTGATGTATCTTCTAATACATATCTTGAATATCCTTTGAATACTGTAATTATATTTCTTCTTTGTGAAATGCTTATAACAATTTCTCCTGTTTGTTTTGCTGTACGTTCAGCAGTTCTATGTCTTGTACCTGTTTCTGTAGTTGCAATTTCTGATGAAGGAATAAGTTGAGTATTAGCATATAAAATTTTTTTAAAATCAGAACTTAATATAATTGATCCATCCATTTTGGCAAGTTCATATAAACGTGATGGTGTATAATCTATATCTAATCTGAATCCACCATCTACAATATCTAAAACTTCCTTAGTATCTCCAATGACAATTAATGCACCTGTTTTTGCTTTTAATATATTTTCTAATCCATCACGGATAAGTGTTCCTGGAGAAATTAATCTTAATACATCTGATATTGTATTATCTTTAAAAGTACTCATATCTTTATTTTCAACTCCCGCTTTGTTCTTACAATATAGTTATGTAATTATATAAATATATCTATTTAATTATTCTTAACGCTTCTGTAATATTTCTGACCCCTATTATATCTAATTTATATTTATCTTTCAATAGTTTTTTATTATTTTCTGGAATAATAAATCTTTTAAATCCTAATTTTTCCGCTTCTTTTAATCTTTTTTCAATCATATTTACGGCTCTAACTTCTCCTGTTAACCCTACTTCTCCAATTGCTACTAAATCTGTGGGTATACTATAATTTTTAAAGCTAGATGCTACTGCTAATACAATTCCTAAATCTATTGCTGGTTCTTGAATTTTTATTCCACTTACAACATTTAAATATACATCTTGAGAACCTAAGTTTAAATTAGCTCTTTTTTCTAATACTGCCATTAATACTGTTAATCTATTATAATCAATTCCATTAGCTGTTCTTCTTGGTAATCCAAATACAGTAGGAGTAGTTAATGCTTGTAATTCAATTAAAAGTGGTCTTGTCCCCTCCATACTAGCTACAATAACACTTCCTGGTGGGTTGTCTTCTCTTTCTGAAATTAATATTGAAGAAGGATTTGTAATTTCTATCATTCCTTCATTTTTCATTTCAAACATTCCTACTTCATTTGTTGAACCAAAACGATTTTTTACTCCTCTTAATATCCTATATGAAAAATATCTTTCACCCTCTAAATACAAAACTGTATCTACCATATGTTCTAAAACTCTAGGCCCTGCAATATTTCCCTCTTTTGTTACATGTCCTATTATTATAGTTGTTATTGATTGTTCTTTGCAAATTTTCATAATACGAGATGTTATTTCTCTAACTTGACTTACAGTTCCTGCACTTGAAGTTATTTCATCACTATACATTGTTTGAATAGAATCTATTATAACTAATTTAGGATTTAATTCATATATAGATTGAGAGATAACATCAATATCAGTTTCACCTAAAAATAATATATCTTCATTTTTTATATTTAAACGATCAGCTCTAATTTTAATTTGTTCTGCTGATTCTTCTCCTGATACATAAAGAACTTTTCCTTCGCCTTTCATTTTATCACATATCTGAAGTATTAAAGTTGATTTTCCAATTCCAGGTTCTCCACCTAGTAATATTAAAGATCCTCTTACTATTCCTCCACCTAGAACTCTATCTAATTCTCCAACACCTGTAGAAATTCTCATAGTCTCTTTTCCTTCTACGCTATTTAACATAGTTGGTTTCACATTTTTGGTTTTTTTATCAGAAATAAAACTTCCATCTTTTGCTTTTACTACTTTTTCTTCGTAAAAACTATTCCATTCATTACATCCTGGACATTTTCCAAGCCATTTTGCAGATTCATATCCACAACCATTACATACAAAAATTGTTTTTGCTTTTGTCATTTTTTCTCCTTTTTATTTTAACATTGATAATGCAATTATATACATTGCATGCGACCATCCTAATCCTATTACCCATTTTGATTTCATTGTTTGATTGTCTACTTGTTCTGCGATAAATCCATGTTCTGTTGCAGTTTCAACCACAAATTCAATTAATTTTTTTGCCTTTTCTTGTTCTCCTAATTTTATTTGATATAATGCCATCCATAATGTAGCTATTGGCCATGGGTTATTTCCACCTATATAACTATCATTTTCAAATCTAATATATCCTCCTGTATATGTTCTTAATGTTAACTTCATTTTTTCTACTGTGTTTTTAACTATTTCTTCTTTTTCATTTAGCATTTCAAATGGTACCATTGCACCTAGTATACTTATATCTGCTATTTCATCTTTTTTATTTCTCTTTAATGTTTTAGTTTCTTTATGTAAAAAATTACTACTACAATATTGTTTTATTTTATCTTTATATTCTTTAAGTTCTTCATTTTCTTGATCATTCTTTAATTCTAATTGTTTGTTTATTTCTATCATAGAATCAAATGCTGCATAAATAGCACTACAAGAATATAAATGAATACCTTCATTCATCTCCCATAAATCATAGCTTTCATTTGTTTCAAAAATGTTATTTGGTTCATTACTTTCATTTTCTGATAATGTAATATATTCTACATATTTTTTTAAGAATTTTATAGCTTTTATACACATATCATAATTTTGTTTTAAAAATTCTTTGTTCTTTATTTTATTATAATGCATATATATTCCAAAAATAATGCTTGCTGTTTCGTCTATTTGATATCCCCAACAAGGTGCTAATCTTCCATCAGTATAAAATCTTTGTTCCCACATTCCATTATCGCTTTGAGTTTGTTTACTAAATATATTATAGAATTTACTTGTTTCCTCAGTCATATTCAATATATCTAATGCATTAGTAATAAAAACTGCATCTCTTGGCCAACAATATGAATATCTACCACATTTATCTCTTTGTTCATCTACTTCCAAAGCAGCTGATATTCCACCAGTTTCATTATTTAATAATAATGGAAATAATAAAATGCTTCTTATATATACATTTTTTATTAGTTTTAATTTATCATCTTCAAATTTATTGTTTTTCGCAAAATCATTTCCTTCAGACAATATGTTTAATCCATCATGTTCTTTTACATATTTGTTCCAATATTTTTTTACATTTTCCAATTCTTTATTTGTATTATTTTTTTTGATTTCTTCTATTTCTTTTATAATTTCATCAAATTTATATTTTTTACTATTATCATTTATATAAATATATATTTCAAATTCTTTTTTTTCTCCTGATTCTAGTTTTCCAACTTTAAAACTTACCGCAGAATCATTAGCCATTGCTATATAATCTTTATCTTTTAAATTTCCACTTTTTACTTCTTCTCTACTATTATTTAATCTATAGCTCTGTATTGGTAATTTTGAAAAAATAGAAAAAGTATAATTATGACTATATTGAAAAAATATATTTTTTTCTATCTTTGTCCCTACCATGTTATTGAAACTTGATAATAATTTAGAATATATAATAAAATCAACATCTAAATCTATAGTATTTTCATTTTCTATTACATATTTTTTTACCAATATATCTTTAGATATAAATGCAAAATCTGTCTGTATTATCGATAAATTAAAATATGTATTTTTTATTTCTGTATTTAAAATATTTGTATTTTCAATATAATATTGTTTATAATTATTATTAATATCCTCATGTAAATAAATTAAATTAGAATCATTTACTTTCACTCCCATATGCATTGTATCAATAAACTGTCTGCAATCTCTTGATGGATAAAATAATCTTAGCATTTCTCCATTTTTACTAAAACTTGCGACTATTTTTTCATTTCCAACAATAGATTCATTATAATATTTCTTTTCCATATATTCTCCTCATATAAATTATATTAAATATTTTATAATTTTATTGACAATTTAATTTTTTTCATGTTATAATCTCTTCATCACAGCATAAAAAAATTAAATCTTATTTTTGATTTAAGAGGGTAGCACTATCTTAATATGAAATTGTAGTATATTTATTTAAATTTTATATTAAGAGCAAACAGGAATATATATTAAAAATTCCACCCTTGTAAATGTGCTATAAAAAAAGATAGATATGTAATGCCTGAACCTTGAAAATTAAACATTTTGTAACTATTAACAATTTTTTAATTAAATGATTCCAACTCGTGTAGGATACTTTTTATGTATTAATCTATCTTTTCCCCCACTTACAAGTGGGGGTTTTTTATTTTATTTTCCTTCAACTATTTTTACTATTTGTTGTTCTAATTCTTTAATTCTTTCATTAAGTTTAGAAATATCTTCTTCTTTCGCATCTTCATGTAACATTTCACCTTGAACTATGCTTGACATATCTTCTAACTCTTCTTTTAATGTTTGAATTCTATCTAAAACTTCTAAACGTATATATTTTCTTGCATATTCTTTTATACCTTTTTTCATTCCTAATCTTTGTACTTGTTCATTTAATTCATATTCTTCTCCATATTCAGGAATAATTACTGGGATTTCAGCTGTTCCTTGTATTTTTTGTTTTAATATCATTTGTCCTTCTGGCTCTCCATGTACTAAAAATATTGTTTTTGGTTTTTTCAAGAATGAATATATGAAATTAAGTAACCATTCTTGATCTGCATGTCCAGAATATCCTTCTATATATTCTATACGTGCATTTATTGCAATATCTTCTCCAAATACTTTTACTATTTTTGCTCCATCTACTATTTTTCTTCCTAATGTACCAGGTGCTTGGTATCCTACAAATAGTATTGTACTGTTTGGATTCCATAAATTATGTTTTAGATGATGTTTTATTCTTCCTACTTCACACATACCACTAGCTGATATAATAATAGACGATTCATTTTTTTCATTTAGCGCTTTAGATTCTTCAGCTGTTTTAGTAAATTGTAATCCAGGAAATTCTAATGGATTATCTCCTTTTTTCATAATTTCTCTTGTTTCTTCATCAAATATATCCATATTATTTCTAAATACTTCTGTTGCTGATATTGCAAGAGGACTATCAACATATACTGGTGCTTTCATTAATGTTTGATATTTCTTTTTAAATTCTTCATCTTTCTTTACTTCTTTTAAATTATTTAATTCATATAAAATTTCTTGTGTTCTTCCTACTGCAAATGAAGGAATAACAACTGTTCCGCCCTTATCTAATGTTTCTGCAACAATATTTAAAAACAATTCTGCCTTTTCATCATTTCTTATATGTAATCTTCTTCCATATGTTGATTCCATAACTAAATAATCCGCATCATCAATCATTGTTGGAGAAGAAAGTAATGGAATATCATTATTTCCTATATCTCCTGTAAATACTGCTTTTGTTGTTTTTCCGTTTTCTTCTACCCATACTTCTATTATCGCAGATCCTAACATATGTCCTGCATCATTAAAACGTACATGAATATGTTCATCAATATCTATGATTTCATCATATTTTATTGGAGAAAATATTTCCATACACTTTAATGCATCTTCTGCTGTATATAATGGTGGTTCTGGTTCTAATCCTTTACGTACTCTCTTTCTATTTTTCCATTCTATTTCCATTTCTTGAATATGTCCACTATCAGGTAACATTATAGAACATAATTCACAGGTTGCTTTTGTTGCGTATACTTTATTTCTAAATCCATCATTATATAATTTGGGAATTCTACCAGAATGATCTATATGTGCATGTGTTAATAGCATAAAATCAATTTTATTAACATCAAATATAAATGGTGCTGAATTTTCCCATTCATTTTCTGCCTGACCTTGATACATACCACAATCTACCAAGAAATTTTTTCCTGCTGCTTCTACTAGAAAATTTGACCCTGTTACTGTTTTCGTTGCTCCTAAAAAGGTTATTTTCATAGATTTGCACCTCCTATTTTTAATTAAATACTTTTATTTTTTTATTTAGTTTAACTATTAATTCTACTTTTTCTTTTATCTCTAATTCAATTATTTCTTCTTCTATGTTTGTATCATAAATTTCAATTTTTAATATTCCTTTGTTGTATCTTAATATATATATAGTATTTTCCAAATTTATTATTTTACTTTTATATAAATTTTTTAGAATATTATAATTTAATGTTCTATCTTCACTGAGTTTATTTAATATGTTTTCTTTACAAGCTTTTTGTATTATTTTTTCTTCTAATATATTAATTTTTTCTTGTATAGATTTAATATTTCCTAAGTTTTCACTTTTATATGGTATATTTTTATAATATCTTATTTGATATAATAAATCAGTAATTTCCTTTTTTGTTTCTGCTTTATCAATAATTTTTTCTATACAATTTAAAAATTCCTTTTGTAGTAATTCTATTTGTTCATTTTCTTCTGTTCTTTTATTTTGTTCAATATTAATAGCCTTGAAAAATTCACTTTTTTCTTCTAAGTTTTGTTTATTTGCTACAAATTCTTTGGGTTCCATCATTTTGTTAAGTTTTTTTATTTGTTCCAAATATTCATTTCTTTCTTTTTCTAACATAATAGCTAAATGACTTACACTAAATATTTTTTCTTTATTAGAGAGTTTACTATTTCTTTGTTCATATTCTTCTTTTAATAATTTATCATTGTTTAATAAAGTATCAATTTTTCTAATTTTCATAGTTATACTTTTTTTATTTTCTGATATTTCTTCTAAATAATTAATATTATTATTCATTTTTTCTAATTTAGCTTCAATATCTTTTTGTCTATTTATAATTATTTCTTTTTGTTTATTATTTATATTGCTACTAATAACTAATATCGTTTTTAATAATTGTTTTAAAAGTTTTTTTGTATTTTCTTCACCACATTTTTCTGTTAATATATCTTGTAATATCTTAATATAATCAGTTTTATTCTCTTCTATCATTTCTTGTTTTGTCATTCCAAAATTATCGTTGTATTTGCTTCTTAATATTTCGTTATTAGGAATTTCTATATTTTCTTCTTGTTCTACTTCTTCAATATTTGTAATCCATTTTTGTAAAAAAGGATTTCCAAGTATCATAAGTAAATTTTGATAAACTATATTAATGTTTTTATTTTCAATTTGAGAAGGTGTAATATCCCATGACCATCCATTAAAATCTCTTATTATTTCTGATTGACTTATTTTATTTCCTATTTCAATAATTTCTCTTACTGAAATTTCAAAGAAAGTATATTTTTCGTCTAAAATAATTTCTTTTTGTTCTAATGTAATTAATGCTTCTAGCATCATCTTTTCATTTTGGTATACTTTTATTTTTCCTTGTTGTTTATCTACAATATAATTTAAATTATTTTTTTCTAATTCTTTACTTTGTTCTGACATAGGTCTTACTAGTTCAATTTCATTACATTCTTCTTTAATAATTTTTATTATTTGTTTTAAAAAACAACTTTTTGAACTAGTATTAATTTTTACTGTTTTATAATCTTTATATCCATTTTCTATTTTATAAAACATACTAAGTAAAAGATTTTTTGTATCTTCTGAAAAATCTTTCTGCTCTAATACATTTTCTAATGTATTATTATAATCTTTTATTTGAATTTTAGAAAAGATATCCTCTTTTGCCATTTTTTCTTTTGCCTTTCTTTAAAACTTTATATTTAATTTATTAAAAGTTTTTTATTCTTCTGTATTTTCTTGACTTTCTTCTATTGTCTTTGTAGTTGTTGCCATTTTTAATTCTGCTAAACGTTCTTTTGTTATTAAAACTTCTCTTGGTTTACTTCCTTGATATCCTGAAATTATTCCTCTTTCTTCCATTTGATCTATAATTCTTCCTGCTCTTGCATATCCAACTTTAAATTTTCTTTGAATAAATGATGTTGATGCTTGTTTAGTATCTACTACTACATCTATTGCATCCATTAAAAATGGATCACTATCATCATCGTTATCTGCTTCTTCTGCTATTTCTTTATCTGTTTTATTTGCATTTTCTATACTTTCTATAATATCTTCATTATATGTAGCTTCCCCATTAGCTTTTAGAAAATCAACAATTTTTTCTACTTCTCCATCAGATACAAATGCTCCTTGAACTCTTGTTGGTTTTGGTGCTCCGGCAGGATAAAATAACATATCACCTTTTCCTAATAGTTTTTCTGCTCCTACCATATCTAAAATTGTTCTAGAATCTACTTGTGAAGATACTGCAAAAGCTATTCTTGAAGGTATATTAGCTTTTATTAATCCAGTAATAACATCTACTGATGGTCTTTGTGTTGCTATTACTAAATGCATCCCTGCTGCTCTTGCTTTTTGTGCTAAACGACATATTGCATCTTCTACATCATTCTTTGCTACCATCATTAAGTCCGCAAGCTCATCTATTATAATAACTATATGTGGTAATCTTCCTATTCCGTCTTTTTTATCTACTGTTTCATTATAACCTTTTAAATCTCTTACACCTTTTAATGCAAAAGTTGCGTATCTGTTTTCCATCTCTTGTACAGCCCAAGCTAAAGCTCCTGCTGCTTTCTTAGGATTTGTTACAACTGGAATTAATAAATGTGGTATTCCATTATAAACAGATAGTTCTACTACTTTTGGATCTATCATAACCATTTTTACTTCACTTGGTTTTGCTTTATATATAATGCTAGAAATTAAAGTATTTATACATACACTCTTTCCTGATCCTGTTGCTCCTGCTATCATAACATGTGGCATTTTAGAAATATCTGTTACAACTTCTTTTCCTGCTACATCTTTACCTAACGCAAATGCTAATTTTGATTTATGTTCTTTAAATTCTTCTGTATCAACTATATCTCTTAAATGTACTATTTCATTTTCTGTGTTTGGTACTTCAATTCCAACTGCTTGTTTACCTGGTATAGGTGCTTCAATACGTATTGTTTCTGCTGCTAGATTTAAAGCTATGTCATCTGCAAGATTTGCTATTTTGCTTACTCTTACTCCTTCTGCAGGTTTTAACTCATATCTTGTAATTGCAGGACCTACAGATACATTTTCAACTTTTGCAGATACTCCAAAGCTATATAATGTTTTTTGTAATTTAGTTGCTGTATCAGCTACAGATTTTTTTCCACCTTTTAATATTTTCTTTGTTCCTTCACTTAATAGTTGTATTGGTGGAAATTCATAATTTTCTTCTTCAACTGTTAATGTATGTTCTAAATTTAATACTTCTTTTGTCTTTTCTTCTTTTGTTTCTATTTCTTCTTTAAATAGATTTGAAAGTTCATTTGGAGATGGTGATTTATCCATTCCTAGTGGTTTTAAATCATCTTTATCATGATTGTATTTTTTTAATTTTGTATTTTCTTCCTCTAAACCATTTAAGTTAATTTTTAATTGATTTTCATCAATTTCCATTGCTTTTCTTTTTTCTTCTTTTTCACGAAGTTTACGTTCTTTTAATGTCTCTTTTTTAGCAATTACAACATTTTCTTTATTTGATTTCTTTTTATTTTTCTTTTCTTCTTCACGAGCAGCTTCGATTTCTTCCTTTTTACCAACAAAGAAATCTATTATACTATATATAATTTTAGATGGCTTAATTGCAAACATAAATATAAGTACAATAACAGCTATTCCTATTGATAACACGATTGCTCCTACAGGTCCTACAAAATTTATTAATGGCATTGCAATAATTGTTCCAATTACTCCTCCACCAATATCTCTTTCTCCTAATTTATATGATTGCTCTGCAGCTATATTTATTCCTTTAGAAATATTAATTTCTCCTGCTGATATTTGAAAAGTACTAAGAAGAACTGCTATGCATAGTAAGAAAACTACATATTTTATTAACTTACTATATAAATAATCTTTTTTATCATATGCTAAATATATTCCAATTATAAAAGTTCCAATTGGAATAATATATTTAATAAATCCCATAATTCCACCCAATGCGGGACTTAAATGTTCTCCTAAAAATCCTGATCTTGTGTAAATTAATATTCCAAGCAATATACTAATAATAATCATTCCAACTACAGCAATATCAATACTTACTTTTGCTTTCTTTTTTCTTCCTCTTTTTGCCATTTTTTGCATCCTTCCTTTGTATATATTTATAAATATAATAATCCTATTTTTACACTTCAATTCTATCATTCCATTATCTTATTTGCAAGGAATTTATAAGAAAAAACTATAAATATTTAATTCTTTTATTTTAGATTTTTTCATACAAAAAATCCACAATTTTTTAATTAATTGTGGATTAATTTATTTTTATTTTAATTCTTTTCTATTATTTTGAATAGTGTCTAGGGCATTTTGTAAAGCTGCTTCTATATTTTTTAAAATGCTATCTGCATAATCTTTAGTTCCTTTAGAAATTTCTCTTGACATTTCATTTGCTGTTTCAATTATTTCTGCTTTTTGTTCATATGCTTTTCTTGTTATTTCATGTTCATCTATCATAGAAATAATTCTATTTTCTGCTTCTTTTACTATATCATCAGCTTCTTTTTGTGCTTCAACTAAAATACGTTGTCTTTCTTCTTTTACCCATTTAGCTTGTTTTAGTTCATCTGGTAATTTTAAACGTATCTCTTTAATTATTTCAAGCATTTCTTCTTTATCAATAATTCCCTTATTTGAAAAAGGAATTGATTTACTACCTTCTAACATTTCCTCTAATGTTTCTAATAATGTAAATATTTCCATTGTTTAGCCCCTTTCACGTAAGAATAGAAGTTTTACTCTTCCATATTTTCTTACATCATATACTTCTAAATCTATTTTTTCTAATTCTTTCAATTCTCTTTCTTCTTCATCTGTTTCTAAAATAATAATTCCATCTTTTGCAAGTAATTTTAAATTTATAATTTTTTTTACCGAATCCACACCTATATCTAATTTATATGGCGGATCAATAAAAATAATGTCAAATTGTTTGTCAGCTTGTTCCAAACAAGTTTTATAATCTTTATTAATAATTTTACTTTTTTCTTCCATTCTTGTCTTTTTAATATTTTCTTTCAACATTTGTATTGATTGAAAAGATTTATCACAAAACGTACAATCTTTGCTTCCTCTACTTAATGCTTCTATTCCTAATGCTCCGCTTCCTGCAAATAAATCTAATACTTGTGCATCTTGAAGATGATTTTGAATTATACTAAACAAAGGCTCTTTTATTCTATCTAATGTTGGTCTTGTTGATAGGTCATCAATTGAATTTAATTTTGTTCCTTTTGCTGTTCCACTGATTACTCTCATAAAGTTCTCCTTTGTTAAGATTACATTTATTTTATCGTTTTTTACTGATATGTCAACAATATTAATTAAATTGTAATATACATTTAATAGAATTGTAACACTTTAATATTTATGTAATAATCATTGGCATTATATAACATAATTTACTTTTTTGCAATATGTAAACTGAAATTTGTTATATTTTCCATTGTATTTTCCAGTTTTATATTGTATAATTATATTATTCTTTATTTATGGGGGTGTAATTGGTTTCGACAGCATTTTAGAAATAAGAATAGCGAGTAGTGGATTCTCGTTTGCCACTTAAAAAAACGGGAAAATTAAAAATAAACGCAGATAACAAAGAATTTGCTTTAGCTGCCTAAGGCAGTTAACGTTTTACTAGAAAGGCCCACGGTTTTAGTAAGGCGTCGATTAGTGGGAAACGAAGCTATTTTGAGTCATAGAAATAGTAGGTATTAAATGACTACTTTATTTTTTTGTTTGTTTATTCATGAAAAAATAAAGGAAATTTAAGAATAAACTGTACTCGAAGAAGTTCTTATGGAAGAAACGTTGGACAGGAGTTCGACTCTCCTCATCTCCACCAAAATTATATTATTTAATATTAATAAAAAAATAGAGAAATAATTTTATCATTTCTCTATTTTTTATTATATAAGTTTATTTATATTACATATCATCTTCGTTATTGTTATTATCTTCATCCTCTTCGCTGCCACATCCATGACATCCTAAACAACCTCCAGAACAACAATCTTCTTCTTCTTCATTCCAATCTAATTCTATCATATTATTACATTCAGGACATACTATTTCATTTTTTCCATTAATTTCTGCTTGAAATTCATAATTACAATAAGGACATACTATTTCAAAATCATATCCTTCTTCTTCAGTATAAATATCACTTTCTATATCGTTAACTGAATCTTCTACTTTTGAAACTTTTAGTTCTATTTGTTTTTGTCTTTCTTCTATTTCTTTAATTTTCTTTTCTGTTGCATTATTTAAATTATCAATTGTTTCCATGAATAGCATTGATAATTCTGATATTTTTTGCTTTACAAAATCTAGTTCCTCTGGGTTTGTAATTTTTTCTTCCATTTCAGAAATAATTTTTTTATAGTTATCGCTTAATACTGACATGTATTTATTTTCCTCTTTTCTTTTAAACTCTTTCCATATATTCGCCAGTTCTTGTATCTATACGAACAACATCTCCAATGTTTATAAAAAGTGGTACTGATATTTCGTATCCATTTTCTAAAGTTGCTGGTTTTCCAGAAGTTGTTGATGTGTTTCCACTGAATCCTGGTTCTGTATATGTAACTTCTAATTCTACAAACATAGGTGGTTCTACTGCAAATACATTTCCTTTATATGAAAGCATTTTTACACTCATGTTTTCTTTTATGTATTTTAAAGCATCTCCAATTTGTTCTTTATTTAAAGGCATTTGCTCATATGTTTCATTATCCATGAAATAATATAAATCTCCATCCAAATATAGATATTGCATATCTTTCTTTTCTATTTCTGCTCCTGGGAACTTTTCTGATGGATTAAAAGTTTTTTCTAAAACTGCTCTTGATATTACATTTTTTAATTTTGTTCTTACAAAAGCTGATCCCTTTCCTGGTTTTACATGTTGGAATTCTACTACTTTAAATACATTTCCATCCATTTCAAATGTTGTTCCATTTCTAAAATCTCCTGCCATATATACTTCTGCCATATTTATTTCCTCCTTTAAACTTGTTTTTATTTTCGCTTTTTTATTTCAACATTGGTTATTTTACCATATTTAAGGCTAAAAATCAATAGTTTTTTCTAAGTTGTATTTTATAACTTTACTTTTCATTTTTTTGTTCTAATACAATATAATTTTTGTCCGATTTTGTTAAATTTATACAACCAGATTTTGTAATTAATACTGTATCTTCTATTCTAACTCCAAATTTATCTGGAATATAAATTCCAGGTTCATTAGTTATGACCATTCTATCTTTTAAATAATTATTATTTTTTTCTTGTAAGTATGGATATTCATGTATATCTAATCCAACTCCATGTCCTAAACTATGAATTAAATCATATCCATGTAATTCAAAATCATTTTGAACCATACGACAAATCATTTTTATATTTGTTCCATCTTTTAGCTCTTTTTCAGTTTGTAATTGATTTTTTAATACTAAATCATATATTTTCTTTATTTCTTCAGGTACATAACCGCACAAATATCGTTCTAGTCATATCAGAACAATATCCTTTGTATTTACATCCAAAATCTATTGTAATTGGATCTCCTAAATCTATCTTTTTATCTGTTGGTACAGCATGTGGTTTTGATGAATTTTTTCCTGATGCAACTATTGTTTCAAAAGATAATCCATCTGCACCATGTAATTTAAAATATTTTTCTATTTCAAATGCTATTTCTTTTTCTGTTTGTCCTACTTTTATGAAATTTAATAGATAATCAAAACATTGATCAGTTATTTTACATGCTTTTGTTATTT
Source organism: Clostridiaceae bacterium (assembly GCA_012513065.1). Classification (GTDB taxonomy): domain Bacteria; phylum Bacillota; class Clostridia; order TANB77; family CAG-508; genus UMGS1663. The sequence continues at coordinate 18,541 of JAAZCX010000048.1, forward strand.
TTTCAATTTCTTCTTCATCTTTTATCATTCTTTGTTTTTCAATTATTTTTTCTGTTTCTTGCATATTATTTATTTTATATTTATGCATATATTCTTTATATTTTGAATATGTGATGTAATCTTCTTCAAATCCTACATTTTCACAAAATAGAAAGAAATTTTCGTATTCATCTTTACTAAAATCTTTAAATTCATATACAATAATTTCATCATCAATAGTTAATGTTTTATTTACATCTTCTACATATCTTCCATCAGTTATAAATATATTTTCTTTTCTTGTAACAAGTAAAATTCCTTCTGCATCTATTCCTGTCAAATATCTAATATTAACAGGATTTGAAATAATCATTCCCTGCATATCTAACATTTTCATTTTTTCTCTTAACCATTTTATTTTTGTATTCATAGGACTTCCTACTTTCTTTTTTATTTTATATACTTCCTTGATACATTCCTAAAGTAAATATTTTAAATAGCCCAAATAATAAAATATTAGACGGAACCAACATTACTATAAAAGTTGCTAAAACTATAAATGGTCCAAATGGTATGTACTCATCGGTTTTCTTTTTCTTTGTTGTTAATAATATAATACTAATAACAGCTGCAAGTAAAAATGAAATTAAAGAAATTATTATTATATTTACCCATCCAAAAAATAATCCAAGAGCACCCATAAATTTTACATCTCCAAAGCCCATTGCTTCTTTTCCTGCAATAATTCCTCCTAGTAAAGTTATAATTAAGAATATTCCAGCTCCAACTACAGCTCCAAGTAACATATCTATTCCTACATTGATATTACAAATGCCTTGTGCAAATGTGAAAGCTAATCCCACTTCAAATATTGTTAAATTTAGTCTATTTGGAATAATTTGTAGTTTCCAATCAATAATAAGTGCTGATAATAACATAGGAGCTAATACTAAATATTTTACTAGTTTTAATTGATATAACATATTTGGTTTCCAACCAACAAAATATAAAATTGCTATATATAATAATGCTGTTGTAATTATTAAAAAATATTTTGGTTTAAAATTTTTCATATATATCGTAAAAAATTCTTTTGAAAATACCTTTTTATATTCTGGTAAACGAATATTGCACCAATCTATAAATTGTCCTACTATTAATCCTAAAATTCCTATTAATATATAAAATATTATATTTATATCATTTATGTACATTTTTTTGTTTCCTCTCTATTTCTATTTTTGTTTGTATTCTTTATTTTCTCTTTATATTTTTTTATTATATAATTTTCTAATGGTCTTTTTATTTTCGTTATTAATATATCTTTTTTTGCAATAGGTTCTACAAGAATTGAAAATAAATTGCATCTATTTGCTCCTATTACGTCAGTAAAAATCTGATCTCCTACGGCTGCTATATTTTTGTTGTCTTCTTTTAATAATTTTATTGTTTTTTTAAATCCTCTTTTTAATGGTTTCATTCCAAAATAAAAATATGGTATATCTAATTTTTCTGCTACAGTTTTTACTTTATCTTTTTTTTCACTATTTGATAGTATACAGAATTTTATTTTTTCTTTTTTTAATTCTTCACACCATTCTTGTGTTCCGTCTAACATATTTCTATCAAAATCTATTAAAGTATTATCAACATCTAATATAATTGCTTTTATATCATTCTTTTTTAAAAATTCTATTGTTATTTCTTTTATATTTTTTAAGTAAGCATCTGGGTATAACATAAACGTCCTCCTAATTTTTCACACTTATCTTACCAATATGTAATCTTTTTGTCAAGAATTCAATTTTTATAACATTTAATTTTATTTCATATAATCTATTTTCATTTTGTTTTGTGCTTTTTAATTGTATATTTTTCTATTTTAAAATGCCTATATGAACTTTTATTTAATAATATATTGTTCATATAGGCATATGTTGTTTACTTATATTTTCCACGATGTATCAATTGATAAAACATCTAGCATCTCATTTTTATTTTTACTTACAAAATCTATGCTCTCCTATTGTAACTGTTACAGGTCTTGACCAAATCCACCTATTTGTAGCTGTATTTGGATTAAAATAATAGATTGCTCCATATGATGGATCCCAGCCATTTAATGCATCTCTTGCTGCATTAATTGCTGTTGTATTAGGTGTTAAATTTATCTGTCCATCACTTACTGCTGTAAATGCTCCTGATTGATATATTACTCCCGCTACTGTATTAGGAAATTTAGAGTTTTTCACTCTATTTAATACTACTGAGGCTACTGCTACTTGTCCTGCATATGGTTCTCCTCTAGCTTCTCCATATACTAATCTTGCTAATAAATTTAAATTACTAGAATTTGTTGTACTATTTGAACCAGATGACGAAGAATTAATACCTAATGCTTGTAAAGTTTTCGTTCCTGCTATTCCATCTGCATATAATCCGTTCTTTCTTTGAAAATATTTAACTGCCGCTAATGTTTGGCTACCATACACACCATCAATATTCCCATTATAGTATCCCCATCTTTTTAATTTTGTTTGTATTGTTGTTACTTCACTTCCAGTAGATCCATATTTTGAAAAACTTAATACTGTTTGATTTCTAAAAAATACGTTATATATTATAAAAAATGTAAATAATATAATTAAAATTATTATCTTTTTTATTAATTTTGGTTTTCCTTTTTTACTAATTTTCATATATTCACCTCTTCTGAAATTTATTTTTTCCAGAATCGGTATATTTATACTAATTATCAAATTTAGGTTCACATGTTAATCTAATTCCTAAATTTTTTATAGCATTATTTTCTTCACTAGTTAATATATATGATGAATGTGCTTCTAAATTGTTTAATCTATCTAATTGTTCCATTGCTTTTTCTACACTTTTATTAGTAGAACTGCATATACTAAGAGCTATCAATACTTCTTGTATATTTAAGTAATAATTTTTCTTATATGATATTTTTTGTTTCATTTTAAATATTGCTTCTAATACATCTGGAGATAATAAATATTCTTCATCTGGTATTTCAGATAATTCTTTAATTGCATTTATAAGCATTGCACTTGATGCACTTAATAATGTTGATTCTTTTCCTGTTATTATTTTTCCATTTTCCAATTGTATTGCAACTACATTTTTCATTTCTTTTTCTGATTTATCTATTGTAGGCTTTACAATTTTTCTATCTTCCTTTTTTAAATTTAATTTTGTCATAAGTTCAGATATTCTATTTTCAACTTCTTCTGTACATATACCTTTTTTTAAGTCACATTCAATAGAAAAATATCTTCTTATTACTTCTTGGTAACCTGCTTCTTTTGTTTTTTCATCATCTACTATACATTGTTTTATCATATTAACTCCCATATCAGTAGGTGATTTATATATTTCTTCTCCCATAATTTGATCAAGCATCTTTTTCAATATTGGGAATGTTGATATATCTCTATTGTAATTTACTGCTTCTTTATTATAATTTTGCAAATGGAACGGATCAATCATATTAATATCTCCAAGATCTGCCGTTGCTGCTTCATATGCAATATTTACTGGATGTAATAATGGTAAATTCCATACTGGAAATGTCTCATATTTTGCATATCCTGCTCTTATTCCATTTTTATTCTCATTATATAATTGCGATAAACATGTTGCTAATTTCCCGCTATTTGGTCCTGGGGCAGTTACAACTACTAATTTTTTAGTCGTCTTTATATATGGATTTTCACCAAATCCTTCATTGCTAAGTATTTTTTCTATATTATTAGGATAACCTAAAATAGGCTTGAATAAATATGCTTCTATATTCTTTTTCTTTAATTTTTCTACTAATTTATCTATTCCATTTTGACCTGTATACATATTTATTGCTACACTACTAACTAATATTTGCATTTCTTTCATTTTTTCAATTAATCTTAAAAGTTCTTGTTCATAACTAATTCCATAATCTGCTCTTATTTTATTCTTTTCAACATCATTAGCATTTATGCAAAAAATGATTTCTAAATCATTTTTAAATTCTTTTAATAATTGAATTTTAGCATCTTTTTTAAATCCAGGTAATACTCTACTGGCATGAAGATCATCAAATAATTTACCTCCAAACTCTAAATACAATTTATTATCAAATTTTTTTATTCTTTCCTCAATATTTTGTTTTTGAATTTTTAGATATTTTTCGTGATCAAATGCTTCGTTCATTATTTTTTCTCCTTTTACTATTTATAAATTTAAAAACAAAAAAATAGATTAAAATTTCGCCTACAAGGGTTTTTTTTTAATCTATTTTTTATTTAAAATATTAAAATAATTTTACCATTCGAAATTATTTTTTTCAATACTTTTTTTATACTTTTTATACTTTTTTGTTTTTTTAAAAAAGTACCTACAATATAGTAGGCACTTTTTTACTTTTATAAATATTTTTTTATTAATTCTTTTCTTCCAATTGGCATCAAAAGTATCGGAGATACGTCATAAACTGTTTTTGCACCGTATTCTTTAAAAGACATTTTGAATGCTGCTCTTGCATATGCAAGTAATACTGAAGAAGTGAACTCAGGATTAGATTCTAAATTTAATGAAAACTCCATTATTTGTTTTGTGTTTTCACCTGTTTTTCCACTGCGAATCACAAATCCACCATGTGGCATTCCTGAATGTTTTTCTTTTAATTCTTCTTCTGAAATAAAGTTGACTGTAGTATCATAATCTGAAAAGTAATTTTTCATAGTTACGATTTGCTTTTCTACTTCTTCTTTATTAGCACCATCTTCCAATACTACAAAACATTCTCTTAAATGCATCTGCCTTGCAGTAAGTTCCGGCATTTCACCTCTTCTTACTTTATTTACAGATTTTTTAATAGGATTTGTGTATTGAACTGCATCTTTTACTCCTGGTATGCGACGAATAGCATTAGAATGTCCCTGACTTATTCCTTTACCCCAAAAAGTATATGTATTACCCTCTGGTAAAAAACTCTCTCCATAAAGTCTATTGATGGAAAATAATCCTGGATCCCATCCTACAGATATTATAGAAATCTTTTTTGATTTTTGAGTAACTTCATCTACTTTTTCATAATACTCAGGTATTTTTGCATGTGTATCAAAACTGTCAACAGTATTATAATACTTAGCAAACTTTGGTACCTGCTCTTCTAAGTCATTTGCCGATCCACCACACATAACAACAACATCAATAAGATCTTTATAAGATTCTATGTTATTCATAGATAAAATCGCTGATGTTGTATTTAGTTTTTCGGCTGGTCTTCTTGAAAAAATTCCAACAAGTTCTAAATCTGGATTTTGTTTTATTGCCTTTTCTACGCCTTTCCCTAAGTTGCCATAACCACAAATTGCAATTCTAACCTTTTTTGTTTCCATATTTTATTCCTCGCTTTCTCTCATCTTATAATTATTAGATGCTATTCTACTAGAGTTATTACTCTTTTTGATTTAACTATTATATATTTTTTTATTAATTATGTCAATTAGTTCTTTTGATTTTATTTTGATTTTTATATTTATTTAATTTTTAATAGTATTTTTTTATTTTTTTTGATATACTAAATAAAATATATGATTTAAGGAGGTTTTTATGACACCACATAATGAAGCTAAAAAAGAAGAAATTTCAAATATTGTTATTATGCCAGGAGACCCATTAAGAGCAAAATATATAGCCGAATCATTTTTAGATAATGCTAAACTGGTTAATTCTATACGAAATATGTATGCATATACAGGAGAATATAAAGGTAAAAAAATTACTGTTATGGCTTCTGGAATGGGTATGCCAAGTATGGGAATTTACTCATATGAATTATATAAATTTTATAATGTAGATACTATTATCCGTATTGGTTCTTGTGGTACATTTTCTAAAGATATAAAAATATTTGATACAATATTAGTTGATAAAAGTTATACTGAAGGTAATTTTGCTCTTGCTATGAATAGTGAAACTTGTCATACTATTAATAGTTCTTCTGAAACTCTTTCTAAAATACAAGATACTGCATCCAAAAACAATATACCTATAATTAAAGGAAATATCCTTTGTAACGAATATTTTGACCCTTATATGGAAGATATAAATAAATTATTTTATAGATTGCCTAAAGATTTAAATCTTCTTGGCTCTGAAATGGAATCATTTGCTTTATTTTATACAGCACATTCTTTAAATAAAAAAGCTGCTTGTCTTCTTACTGTTGTAGATTCTATGTTTGAAAACAAATCTATTTCTGCTGAAGAAAGGCAAACTTCTCTAAATAAGATGATTACACTTGCATTAGAAACTTCTATAAATCTTTAATAAAAATATGGAAAATAAACTTTAAAAAATAGTAAGAAATTTCAAATCTTACTATTTTTTACTTTTTATAAATATTTTATTTATTTTGTTATTGATAAAACTTTATATTTGATAACCCCTGCTGGTGCATTTACTTCTACTACTTGATTCTTTTTAGCTCCCATTAATGCTGATCCAATTGGAGATTCATTAGATATTTTATTTTGAGATAAGTCAACTTCTGTAGAACCAACTATAGTATAAGTCTCTTCTTCTTCAAATTCCATATCATATACTTTTACAATATTTCCAACTTGAACTGTTTTTGTATCAATACCTGATTCATCTATAATTTTTGCATAACGTATTTTATTTTCTAAATCTGCAATTTTAGCTTCATTTTCAGCTTGAGCTGTTTTAGCTTCATCATATTCAGAATTTTCAGATAAATCTCCAAAACCTAATGCTACTTTTATACGTTCAGCAACTTCTGCTCTTTTTTCTGTTCTTAAATAATCTAATTCTTTTTCTAATTTTTCATATCCTTCTTGAGTTAATAACACGGCTTTATTTTCTTCCATTGTAACTCCTCCTTTAATTGTCATGTTTTTTGTCTTATTATATTAATCTAATTTTTAATATTTGTCAATATTTTTTGCTTATTTATTAATTCTTTTTCTGTAGGTTAGTCAATCATATGTCACACTTTTTTGAAAAATATATAGTTTGAGCACTCTATATTGTTATAAGTGTTTCTCCTTGACTTTTATATTTTTTTATGAATTCGTTTGGGCTAAGCCATCCTAGA
>JAAZCX010000006.1 GCA_012513065.1 Clostridiaceae bacterium
GAAATTATCATGTAATAACAATAAAATAGTAAACAATTGATTTTAATATTAATATGTGCTATAATATATAGTATATAAGGCAATATGCCAAATTAAAACAGGAAAAGGAGAATAATATTATGACAAGAAGAAAAAAAATACGGATAAGAAATATTATACTTGCTATTACTTATTTAGTAGTAGGCATAGTAGGAACAATGGCATCAGGAATGGGTATATGTAGTATGTGGCTTTCTGGAAAATTTTTACCGGTATATATTAGTGGTATATATGTTGTAGGAAATCAAGTATTAAGATACCTATTGTATGCTATAATGTTTGCAGCAATAATTGTATTTGTAATGTGTGGAAATTATGGATACAGTTACCTTTCCAAAAAAAGGAAGAAGCATTAATTGCTTCTTCTTTTTATTATAAATGAATTTACAAAATTAAAAAAATATGATAGAATAGAAAAACAAAATAAATTGTTTTAATAATTATAAGGAGGATGCATCTATGGAAAACACAAATATACGGGCTATAATTATAGCACTTCTATTACTTGTCACTGGAACAGTATACCTAATGTATTTTTATGCAAAGACTATGCAAATTGCATTAGATTTACAATCTATAAGCGATAATATTAAAACTTATAGCTTGATTAATGAAGGTAATCAATATATAACTGATAAAATTGAAGAACAAATACAAATAAGACAAGATGAATACTATAACTCATCAGACACATACACAAAGATATTTTCTAATAGCAGTATAGGAGTAAGAATACTTTTGTTAATAATATTTGTAGTAGTAACGCCAGTAGCTCTAGTAGATATGTGGTCATATATTATAAAATATATGTTGTCAAAACTATTAAAAATCAAGAAAAAAGACTAGATGAAAATCTAGTCTTTTTGATGTAAAAAAATTTATAAAAATTTCGTAATAAATTTGTAATAAAAATGATAAAAAATGCTTGTCTAAATGTAAAGAATATGATATAAATAAATAAATAATGTCTTAGAAAAAGAAAGGCGGAATTTTCTATGGAGGAAAATTTAAATAAAAAAACTATTTTAATAGTAGATGATGAAAAAACAATAGTTGATATGTTAGTTTATAATTTACAAAAAGAAGGATACAATACTTTAGAAGCAAATGATGGTGAAGAAGCAATACATATTGCATTAGAAGAAAAACCAAATTTAGTATTACTTGATATAATGCTTCCAAAAATGGATGGATTAGCAGTATGCAAGAGAATAAGACAATCTTTAGATATTCCAATATTAATGATTTCTGCTAAAGATGAAGAAATTGATAAAATATTAGGACTAGAATTAGGTGCTGATGATTATATAACTAAACCATTTAGCGTAAGAGAATTAATGGCAAGAGTAAAAGCTAATTTAAGAAAAGCTGAAATGACAGATAAAGTATTTGATGAGAAAAACAATGATAATAAGGCAGGAACAAATATAATTACTGTTGGAGATTTAAGTTTAGACTTAAATAAATTTGAAGTAAAAGTCAGAGGAGAAATTATAGATTTAACTCTAAGAGAATTTGAAGTATTGAAATATTTAGCAAATCAACCAGGACAAGTAGTAACAAGAGAAGTTTTATTAGAAAAAGTATGGGGATATGAATATTATGGAGATATTCGTACAGTTGATGTTACAGTTCGTAGAATAAGAGAAAAAATCGAAAAAGATACTTCGAATCCAAAGATATTAATTACAAAAAGAGGAGTTGGCTATTATATAGCATCAAAATAAAAATGCAATGATGCACAAAGAAGGACGATCCTTTTTTGTGCATTTTCATATATGGGAGAGAAAAATAATGTTAAAAAATATACAATTAAAAATCATATTAATATTTAGTATATTAGGAATAGCCTTAATTTCTGGTTTTGGCGCTTTTTTAATTATTAATTTACAATCAATTGAACCTCAAGTAGCAGTTCAAACTGTACAAGAAATTGAATCATATAGAGAAGTAATCTCAATGCAAATCCATAATGCAAAATTAGTTACAATTATATTAATATTCTCATACGGAGTTATATCTATATTAATAGGAATTTTTGTATCAAAGGCTATTTTAGACCCAATTTCAAGATTGATAGATAGTGCACCTAAAATTGCTGCTGGAGAAAATGTAGAAATTAATAATAATTTAGATGGGAAAGATGAGTTAACAAGTGCGTTTAATTTAATGACAAATGAATTAAGAGAAAATTTAAATGAAGTTAACAGACAAAAAAGACAAATTGAAACTATTTTACTTCATATGACTGATGGTATTATTGCATTTGATATGGAAGGTAAAATAATGCATATAAATCCTGCAACAACAGACTTATTAAAACTTACAGAAAAGGATAATACATTTGAAAAAATATTTGGTAAATTAAATATAGACATAAATTTAGAAAAAACAATATATCTAGAAAATTGGACATCTTCTGAACAAAGAGTACAAGTAGAAGATAAATATTTAAATATTTTCTTTGCATCTTTTAAAGATGAAAAAGATAGACCATCAGGAATAATGGTAGTTATACAAGATATTACTGAACATGTAAAACTTGATAATATGAGAAAAGAATTTGTGGCAAATGTATCACATGAATTAAAAACACCTATTACATCAATTATGGGATATGCAGATACATTATTAGAAGGTGAATATGATAAAGAAACACAAGATAAATTCTTGAATGTAATTGCTCAAGAAGCACGAAGAATGGCTAAATTAGTAACAGATTTATTAATATTATCACGTTATGATAGTAATAAAGTCAAGAAAGAAATAGCAGAATTCGATTTAGGAGATTTAGTAAAGAAATGTCAAGAAAAATTACAATTAGAAATTAACAAAAAAGGTCATGAAGTAGAATGTTTTGTAACAGCAAATGTACCTCCAGTAAAAGCTGATAAAGATGGAATTGAAAGAGTGGTATTAAATATATTAACAAATAGTATAAAATATACACAAGATAATGGTAGTATAAAAATTTATGTAGGATTTGTATATAATGATGCATATATTAAAGTAATTGATAATGGAATAGGAATACCTGAGGAAGATTTAAATAGGATTTTTGATCGTTTTTATCGTGTAGATAAAGCAAGAACTAGAGAAATGGGAGGAACAGGTTTAGGACTTTCTATTGCAAAAGAAATATTAGATCAAAATAATGGAAGCATAGATATTAAAAGCCAAAAAGGAAAAGGTACTGAAGTTGTAATTAGAATACCAACAAAATAGAAATAATATATATTAATATTATCTGAAAATATAGTAAAGTTATTGAAAAACAAGTTCGAAAAATATATAATAAATATATTAACTTGTAAATGTGTGAGAGGAAGTAAAAAAATAATGATTAACAAAAAAGACACAATAAAAGAAATTTTAGAATGGTTTTATTGTATTGTGATTGCAATTGTACTTGCAATATTAATTAGATATTTTATAGGAACACCAACTGAAGTACAACAAACTTCTATGTTTCCTACTCTAGAACAAGGACAAAGATTAATTTTAAATCGTTTAGTTAAAACATTTAATCAAACACCTAATAGGGGAGATATAATAACATTTGAAGCACCAAAGATGCAAGTAGTAGGACAAATCACAGCTAAATACGATAAAGAGTTTTCAAATTGGTTTGAAGAATTTTCTTATTATGTGTTAGAAATTAATAAAATGAGTTATATAAAGAGAGTTATCGCACTTCCAGGGGAACATGTAGAAATATATGAAGGAAAAATACATATTAATGGTGAAGAATTAAAGGAAGACTATTTAAAAGAAGATGTGTTTACAGAAGCTAAAAATCAATATTTGACAGATTTTGTGGTTCCAGATGGATATATTTTTGCAGTTGGAGATAACAGAAAATATAGTTCGGACTGTAGAGAATTTGGATGTATTCCAATAGAAAAAATAGAAAGCCAAGTATTGATTCGCTTTTGGCCATTAAATTTATTCGGAACTATAAAATAAGTTTAAAAGAGAGGAGCAATTATCTTGAGTTTTGATAATATTACAGGAAATAATAAAGTAAAAGATTTTTTAAATAAATCTTTAAAAGAAAATCATGTTTCACATAGTTATTTGTTTGTTGGAATAGATGGTATTGGGAAAACTTTATTTGCTCAAGAATTTGCTAGAAAATTATTATGTATAGATCAAGAAGAAAGTGAAAATTGCCTATCTTGTATAAAAATGAAATCAGGAAATCATCCAGATTTTGAAAAAATAGAACCTGAAGAAGGAATAATAAAGATAGATACAATTAGACAGTTACAAGAAAAAATAGTACAAAAGCCTATCACATCTAAAAGAAAAGTTTATTTAATAAAAGATAGTGAATATATGAAAGCTGAAGCTCAAAATTGTTTACTAAAAACATTGGAAGAACCACCGGAATATGCTATAATTATATTAACGACGGCAAATGAAAGCAAACTTTTACCAACTATTAGATCAAGATGTTTAAAAGTCTCTTTTGATGCAATACCAGAAGAAACTATTATAAAATACATAAATGAAAATAACTCATCAGAGATAGATAACAATTTAATTTCTATGAGTGAAGGAAGTATAGGGAAAGCTATTCTTTTACAAGAGAAAAAAGATATATATGAAAGTGTAACAAATATATTAGATGAAATTCAAAATGAAGATATGAATACTTTGTGGAAAAAAGCTGAATTATTATATAAGCAGAAAGATAACATACAAGACATATTGTCTTATATTAATGTATATTTATATAAAACAAAAAATTTAAATAAAATAAATTGTATTAAGTATGTAGAAGATACTAAAAAAAGATTAGCGTCTAATAGCAATTATGATATGAGTATAGATTATCTTCTTATTAAATTATGGGAGGGAATAAATGAAAAATATAGTAGGAGTTCGATTTAAAAAACCAGGCAAAATCTATTTTTTTGATCCAGGGAACTTACAAATAACCAATAAAGATTTTGTTATAGTTGAAACGGCTCAAGGTGAAGAATATGGAGAAGTTGTAATTAGTAATAGGAATATGCCTGAAGAGAATATTGTAAAGCCATTAAAGAAAGTAATTAGAATTGCAACTAACAAAGATAAAAAACATAATGATGAAAATAAAGAAAAAGAAAAAGAAGCTTTTACTATTTGCCAAGAAAAAGTAAAACAGCATAAATTAGATATGACATTAACAGATGTTGAATTTAAATTTGATAATAGTAAAGTTTTATTTTATTTTACTGCAGATGGAAGAATTGATTTTAGAGAATTAGTAAAAGATTTAGCATCAATCTTTAAAACAAGAATAGAACTTAGACAAATAGGTGTAAGAGATGAAATAAAAAGAATAGGTGGAAATGGAGTATGTGGTAGAGAATTATGCTGCTGTTCATTTCTAGGTAATTTTGAAACAGTATCTATAAAAATGGCTAAAGAACAAAATATGTCATTAAATCCTTCAAAAATATCAGGAAATTGTGGAAGATTAATGTGTTGCTTAAAATATGAAGAAGATGTTTATATAGAAAAAATCAATAGAATCCCTAAAATTGGAGCTATTGTAAAAACAGAAAATGGAGAAGGAACAGTAGAAGGTGTAGAAACTTTAAAAGAAAGATTAAGAGTAAAACTAAAAGATGAAAATGGAGAATCATATTATAAAAAATTTGATGCTAAAGATGTTAAAATAATAAAAAATGTAGAAGATGAAAAGTTAGATCCAGAGGAAAAAGAACATTTAAGAGAATTACAAGAACTTGAAAAGTTGGAAAAATTAGATACAAAAAATAAAGCTGGAGATGATTTATAAAATAAAATCATAAAAGTATTTTTTAAAAATATAATAACAGAAGAAATATGAAAGGTGGTGAAATTTATGGCATATAAAATAACAGATAAATGTATCAAATGTGGAGCATGTGTAGCAGAATGTCCAGTAGGATGTATATTAGATGATGGTGAAAAATATAGAATAGATAAAGATCAATGTATTGGATGTGGAACATGTGCAGGAGTTTGCCCAGTAGAAGCACCAGTAGAAGAATAATATATTAATACTTAAAATAAAAAATAAAAGAACTGTAAGGTTCTTTTATTTTTTTGTATTATATTATATTTCTATTTAATTTAGTTTAGCTTAATTTAAACTATCTGTTTTATTATTTTTAAATTGCTTATTTTTAGTTGGAATTAAGAATAATGCTCCTATAATTATTGGTAAATAGAAAGTATATAGTCTCCAAAATAAAATAGACATATTTATTGTTCCTTTTTCAAATATAGAACTGAATAATAATAAGAAACCACCTTCTGCTCCAACACCAGATCCAGGAGTAGGGACAAAAGTCATTATTAATAATAAAAATGCTTGAGCAGGTATTATTTGCCAAAAGTTTATTCCAGAATTACCAAATGCTCTATATACCATATATGTAATAGAATAGTAAGCAAAAGATTGTAAAATTGAAAAAATAAAAACTTTAAATACTACTAATTTTTGAGTATTCATTTTTTTAAATTGATTATTAAAGTTAATAATACCATTATTTAATTTTTCAATTTTTTCATCTGATTTTCTTAATATTTTAATTTTACCTAAAAAATTAATAATTGGATTAACTATAAATGTTATTATTCTAGGTTTTATACCGATAAGTATTGTAACAATTATAGCAATAATATTAATTACAAATCCTGAAATAGCAATCCAAACGTAGTCCTTAAATAAATTTAAAAAGAAATCAAATTGAAATATTACTACTAGCAAAGTAAAAAATATTAAAGCAATTTGAGCTATTATAAATTTCATTGCTAAAATAGAAAAAGAATCACTAGCCTTTTTGTTCGTTTGTGTAAGTTCATATGCTTGCATTGGTTGCCCACCAGAGCAAAAAGGAGTAATATTATTAAATAATTGACCAATCATTGTAACTTTTAAAGAATTTAAGAAAGTTTGGTTTGGATATATTTTTTTAAGTGGTATATGAAGGCAAAAAGTATCACATATCCACATTATAATTAAAGATCCAAATCCAGCCAAAACCCATTTATAATCTACAGAATTTAGAAGTTGTAGAATATTTGATAAGCCATCAACATTTAACATATAAATAAATAAGCCAATGAAAATAACTAAGATTAAAGCAAAATTAAAGAAAATCATTCTTTTGTTCGTAACTTTAATTTCAGGTTCAATGTTAGCATTAACTTTTTTTTCATATACATTTTTATCATTATCTATATTATTATCCATAAAAACAAATCCTTCTATTTTTTTATAATATTATATTATTTTATGTTTAAAGTCAATAATTATAATTGATTGATAAAAAAATAAAAAATCAACTTCATTTATAGTATATTGATAGTTGATTTTTTATTTATTAATTTATTATATATATTATTCTCTATTTGTTAATTCTTCTAAATCTAAAAGTTCTTGCCATCTTTTATCTACTTCTTTTTGAAATTCTTCAATCATCCATTCATTACCTGGTTTAAACATATGTTTAAATCTTCTTTGTGGACGTAAAAATTCTTCAATAGGTAATTTTTTAGCAGGTTTATAAGTTATTTTATATTTACCATTTTCAACTTCATATAATGGCCAATAACAAGTATCAACCGCTAATTTATTAATATCCATTAAGCTATCTGTTGAATATCCCCAACCTCTAGGACATGGAGCAAGTACATTTAAGAAAGTAGCTCCTTTTGTATATATTGCTTTTTCTGCTTTTTCATATAAATCTTTAAAATTCATAAATGCAGCAGTTTGAGCAACATAAGGTAAATGATGTGCTTCCATAACTTCTGTTAAATCTTTACGAATTTGCATTTTACCAGGTATTATTTCACCAGCTGGTGAAGTAGTAGTATCTGCAAAATGAGGAGTAGCAGAAGAACGTTGAATACCAGTGTTCATATAAGCTCCATTATCATAACATACATATGTCATGTCATGGCCTCTTTCCATAGCACCAGATAAACTTTGAAGACCTATATCATAAGTTCCTCCATCACCACCAAATGTGATAAATTTAAAGTTTTCATTTTCTTTTAATTTTCCTTGTTTCTTTAATGATTTGTATGCTGCTTCAACACCAGAACAAGTAGCAGAAGCACATTCAAAAGCTGTATGAATATAAGAACAATCCCAAGAAGAATATGGATATATACATGTTGAAACTTCCATACAACCAGTTGCATTAGATACAACTGCATGATCTCCTTCTTTTAGAGCTCTCATTACCATACGTCCAACTATTGGAGCACCACAACCAGCACACATTCTATGTCCAGAAACAAATACAGAAGGCTTATTTGCCACTATTTCTTTTAAATTATATGCCATTATTTTTCACCCCTTTTACTCCTAAATAACGATAAGGATTATTTATTTTTCCTGTTTTTACTACTTCTAATAAATCTTCATATACACTTGAAATATCTTTAGTTGTAGTATCTCTACCACCAATACCATAAATATAACCAGCAGTAGGAACATTAAGATTATTTACATACATTGCTGAAGTAACTTCTGTAAATAGTGGACCACCACAAGAACTTAATGATTCGGCTTTATCTAAAACAGCTACAGCTTTCACTTTAGAAAGTGCTTTAGCTATTTCTTCTTGAGGGAAAGGTCTAAATACTCTTAATTTTAAAAGGCCTGCTTTAATTCCTTTTTCTCTTAATTCATCTACAACAACTTTTGTTGTTCCTGCAGTAGAATTCATACAAACAATAGCAACATCACAATCATCTAATTTATATTCTTCAAAAAGACCATAACTTCTTCCAGTCATTTTTTCAAATTCTTTTGCAACTTCTAATATTACTTTTTTAGCATTTTTCATTGCTTGATGTTCTGCATATTTGTGTTCAAATAAATATGCTTGTAAATCCATTGGACCAACAGCTATTGGTTCTTTTGAATTTAATAAGTAATGTTCAGGATGATATTGTCCAACAAATTCTTTTACTTTTTCATCTTCAATTAATTCTATATTTTCTATAGAATGTGATGTTATAAATCCATCTTGACATACTGTAAGAGGTAGCATAACATCTTTATGTTCTGCAATTCTATGAGCCATGATTAAATTATCATATGCTTCTTGATTGTTTTCTGAAAACAACATAATCCAACCTGCATCTCTTATACCCATAGCATCTGAATGATCATTGTGAATATTTAATGGACCAGAAATAGCACGATTTACAAGAGGCATAACAATTGGAAGCCTACTTGATGAAGCAATATGAACCATTTCCCACATATAAGCAAGACCATTTGATGAAGTTGCAGTCATAGCACGTGAACCAGCAGCTTCTGCTCCTATACAAGCACTCATTGCACTATGTTCACTTTCTACAGCTACAAATTCTGTATCTACTTTTCCATTACTAACAAAACTTGAAAAGTATTGAGGAATTTCTGTAGATGGAGTTATTGGAAATGCTGCTACAACATCAGGATTAATTTGTTTCATTGCAATAGCGGAAGCTTCGTTTCCACTTAAACGTTCTCTAATTCCCATAATTTATTTCTTCCTTTCTAATTTATACTTCTTTCATCTCAATTGCTCCAAATGGACATACTTTAGCACATACGCCACATCCTTTACAATAATCAAAATTAAAATCACATCTCTTTCCATCTTTGTCAACAGGAATAGCATCATCTGGACAAACAGGGAAACAAAGACCACATTGTTTACATTTATCTGATAAAAAGATAGGTTTTGAACTTCTCCAATCACCAGTTTTAAAATTCATAGAATTTCCTGCGTCATATATTGTTCCACCTGGAGTTAATTCTTGCCAAGTAGAATCTTTATTAATTTTTACTTCTGACATAATATTCTCCTCTCTCTATTGTATTTCTATAATAGCTTGCATTGCAAGTTCTAAAGCTTTCATATTACCTTCAATGACTTCAGGTTTTTTAGCAAATTTATGCTTAAAAGAACCTTTCATATCATTTAAAAATTCTTCTTCTGTCATAATTTTAGATACTTTTACAATAGCAGCAAGCATTGGAGTATTTGGAAAATATTTTCCAAGAGCTTCTTCAGATACTTTTCTAGCATCTATTGCATAAACTTTACCTTTATAATCTTTTAATAAAGGTTTTAATAAATTTGCATCTTTTGTGGTATTAATAATTATAGCACCAGTTTGCTTTAAACCACTTGTTACATTAACAGATTCTAGTAGAGAGTCATCAACAACGACTACAAAATCAGGTTCATAAATATTACTATGAATTCTGATAGGAGAAGTACTAATTCTGTTGTATGCAGTAATTGGAGCTCCCATTCTTTCAGGACCATATTCAGGAAAACCTTGAATATATTTTCCAGTATTAAATGCTGCATCAGCAAGAAGTAAAGAAGCCGTTTTTGCACCTTGACCACCTCTACCGTGCCATCTTATTTCAATCATGTTATCCATGTGCTTTCTTCCTTTCTTTTTAACATTTTTATGCATTAAGTATATGTCTAAAAAAATATAATGTCAAGAAAAAAATGTTATACATTTGTTAAAAATACTGGTAAAAAATAAGAAAAATTGTCTAAAAAATAAAATAAAAAATAAAATAGGATAAGAAGTAAAATATGAAACAAAATAAACAAATTAAATATATATTTTTAACAAATTGTGATAAAATAATAATATAAAAAATAAGGGGATTATATGGAAGTTTTAGAAATTGCAAATAAAATAAAAGAAAATGGTGGAATTTTATATTTAGTAGGTGGAGCAATTAGGAATGAACAAATGAATAAACAAATAAATGATGAAGATTATTGTGTTGTTGGTTTGTCAAAAGAAGTCTTTGAAAGATTATTTCCAAATGCAAAAAAAAGAGGAAAATTTTTTGGAGTATATGAATTAGAAAGAAGAGAATTTGCACTTGCAAGAAAAGAAAAAAAGATTGGAATAGGTCATAAAGAATTTGAAATAGAAAATGATAAAAATGTAACTATAGAAGAAGATTTGAAAAGGAGAGATATTACAATAAATTCAATTGCTAAAAATGTACTAACATCTGAAATTATAGATCCCTATAATGGAATAAATGATATTAAAAATAAAATTATAAGAGCAACTTCAGATGCTTTTAAAGAAGATCCTTTAAGATCATATAGAGTTGCAAGATTTGCAAGTATATTTAATTTTGAGGTCGATGATAATACCATAAATATGATGAAAGAAACAAAAGAAGAATTAAAATATTTATCACCTGAAAGAGTTTTTTTGGAATTTAAAAAAGCATTAGAAGGTAATAATCCTTCAATATTTTTTCAAATATTAAGAAAAGCTAATATATTAGATGTACATTTTAAAGAAATATATGACTTAATAGGAAAACAGCAACCATCTGAATATCATCCAGAAGGAGATAGCTATAATCATACAATGATAGTAGTAGATAAATCTGTTGATTTTACTAATAAATTAGAAGTAAGATTTAGTTGTTTGATTCATGATTTAGGAAAGGGAATTACTCCACAAAATATGTTACCACATCATTATGGACATGATTTAAATGGAGTAGCATTAGTTAAAAATCTTGGAGAAAGATTAAATATTCCACAAAAATGGATTAAATGTGGAAAAGTAGCAGCCAGAGAGCATATGTTAGGAGGAATTTTTGATAGAATGAAACCTAGTAAGCAGATAGATTTTATAACAAGAGTAGAAAAATCTCCTTTAGGCTTAAAAGGTATGCAAACAGTAGTAATATGTGATAAATTAGGAAAAAATAAATCGGAAATTAAAGTTAAAAATGAATTGAATTTTTATATTTTAGGAAAAAAATGTATACAAACTATTAATGGAAAATATATAAAAGAAAAGTATAAAATAGATAAAGAAAAGCAAATTGGAGAATTATTAAGAAAAGAAAGAATTGAATGGATAAAGAAAAATGAAAAAAACATTGAAATATAAAATTATTTAATATAAAATATTATAAAAGAAAACATATGAAAGAGAGAATAAAATATATATGAAGAATCTTATAAAAAATAAATGTAAAAAAATCAAGGAAGAAACAGGAGCTGCATCTGTTTTAGTATTATTTACAGTATTAATGTTTGTAGTTATATTAATGGGAGCATATATGCTAATAACAACTTCAAAAAGAGGACAGTTAGAAAGTGATATAAGAATTCAGGAAATTTACAAAGAAGGTGTAAATGAAGTAGATGAAGTATATTATAATATTGTAGATAATTATGAGTATAATGATATATTCAACGAAATTTTAATTAATGAATAAATATAAATAATGAATGAAAAGTAAAAAACAAGATTGATAAATAGTTAAATCAATTTTGTTTTTTTTAGTTTATGTGATTGACTTTTTGGCATTTTCAGTATATGATATAGACATTAAAAATATGCACTTTTTAATAAAAAAACAGCATAAATTTCAAGGAGGAAAAAAATGGGAGAAGTTATCGTTATCACATCTGGAAAAGGTGGAGTTGGAAAGACAACTACAACAGCAAATTTAGGTTCAGCTTTAGCTTTAAAAGGTAAAAAGGTAGTATTGGTAGATACTGATATTGGTCTTCGTAACTTAGATGTTGTTATGGGATTAGAAAATAGAATAGTATATGATATCGTTGACGTTGTAGAAGAAAAATGTAAATTAAGACAAGCATTAATTAAAGATAAAAGATTTAATGAATTATTTTTACTTCCAGCAGCACAAACAAGAGATAAAAGTGCAGTAAATGAAGAACAAATGAAAGAATTAACAGGTAAATTAAAAGAAGAATTTGATTATATATTAATCGATTGTCCAGCAGGAATAGAACAAGGATTTAAAAATGCAATAGCTGGAGCAGATAGAGCAATAGTAGTTACAACAGCAGAAATATCTGCTATTCGTGATGCAGATAGAATTATTGGTCTATTAGAATCATCAGAAATAAAAAATCCAGAATTAGTAGTAAATCGTTTACGTCCAAATATGGTTAAAAAAGGTGAAATGATGGATGTAGAAGATATTGTTGATTTATTATCTATAGAGTTAATTGGTGTAGTGCCAGATGACGAATATATAATCACACAAACAAATAAAGGGGAACCAGTTGTATCGAACAATAAAGCTCCTTCAGGAAAAGCTTATACAGAAATATCAAGAAGAGTATTAGGGGAAAATATAGAAGTTTCTATCCCTGGAAGAGAGAAAGGATTCTTTGCAAAATTAAAAAGTATTTTCTCAAGAAAATAGACGAAATTAAATAACGGAGGGAATAGGATGTTCGATAATATTATAAAATTTTTTAAAAAGTTTTCAAAGGAAGAAAAAAAAGATTCAAAAGACACAGCAAAAGAAAGATTACATTTAGTATTAATGCAAGATAGAGCAAATGTGTCTGCTGATTTCATGGAATTAATGAAACAAGAAATAATAGAAGTTATTAAAAAATATATCGATGTAGATGAAAATGCAATTGATGTAAAATTAACTAATAAAGTAAATAATGATGGAACTAATGGAGTGCCAATGTTATATGCTAATATTCCAATTGTTAATCTTAAAGAAGATGTAAAACAAATTAATATAGAAAGAAAATTGGATAAAAAAGAAGATTCAGTAAAAACTGTAAAATTAGAGAAAAAAAACGAATCAAAACCTGAAACAAAATCTGAAACAAAATCTGAGACAAAACCTGAGACTAAATTAGAAATAAAAGAAGACACTAAAAAAGATGATGATAAAAATAAAAATGACAATAGTGTAAAAGAGGAAAAAACAGAACAAAAAATAGAATTAATAAAAGAAAAAGTAGAAAAAGACAATAAAGAAAATCAAGAAAAGGCAAAATTTGAAAAAGAACTTGAAAAACAAATTGAAAAAGAAATTGAAGAAGTAATGAAAAAAGAAAAAAGTAAATCTTCAAAAAAAGAAAAGAAAAATAAAAAAGAACAAGATGTGAAACAAAAAGAAATTAAAAAATAAATACAAACAAAATAGAGGTTTAAATAATGAAAAAAAGAATCTTAAAGAACATAGAGTGGGGGATTCTAATCTGCACAATACTATTAATTGTAATTGGATTAGTATCATTATATTCAGCTACGTATGAATCTGAACAACAAGAGTTCAAAAAACAACTTTTATGGCTTGCTATTAGTATCCCAGCTATGATTTTAATTATTTGTATTAATTATGAGGTGATTGCAAAAATATCACCAATTTTTTATGGTATATTGCTGATTTTATTAACAGGGGTTTTATTTACTGAGTCTGTAAATGGAGCATCTAGTTGGTTTAGTATTGGATTTTTTTCTTTTCAACCATCTGAATTTGCTAAAATTTTTGTAATACTTACTTTTTCTGTTGTAATTACAAAAATACAAGAAAGAGGAAGAGAAGAAATAAATAGACCAACAAGGTTATTAATTTGTTTAGCAGTTATTGCAGTTCCAGTACTTCTTATAATTAAACAACCAGATTATGGTACAGCATTAGCATTTTTAGTAGCAACAATATTTATTTTGTTCTCAGCTGGAATAAATAAGAAATATATAATATGTACTATATTAGCTATTATTATTATTGCTCCACTTTTATATTTTTTCGTATTACCAGAACATGCAAAGTCAAGAATAGATGTATTTTTAAATCCAAACTTAGATCCTAGAGGAGCAGGTTATAATATAATACAATCTAAGTTAGCAGTAGGATCTGGACAATTATTTGGTATGGGAATTTTGAAAGGAAATCAAACTCAGTTAGGATTTTTATATCCTAAAACTACAGATTTTATTTTTGCTGTAATTGGAGAAGAAATGGGATTTGTTGTAACAGCCGGAATAGTTATAGTGTATGTTATATTAATAACAAAAGCTATATATATAGCTAAAACTGCAAAAGATGATTTGGGTTCTTATATTTCAATGGGAATTGCAGGAATATTCTTGTTTCATATGGTAGAAAATATCGGAATGACAATAGGATTATTACCTATTACAGGTGTACCACTTCCATTTGTTAGCTATGGAGGAAGTTCACTTTTAACTAATTTAATTTTAATTTCATTATTATTGAATATTAGTGGAAGAAGACAAAAAGCTATTTTTATAGAATAAGGAAAAAATTATGTATTTAAAAGAACTAAAAATTGGAAATGTAAAATTAGAAAATAATATTATATTAGCACCAATGGCAGGAATTACAGACAAAGCTTTCAGAAAGGTTTGTAAATTATATGGTGCAGGTTTAGTATGCACAGAGATGGTAAGCAGTAAGGGACTTTTTTATAAAGATGATAAAACAAAATTATTATTAGATACTAATAGTGAAAAAAGACCAATTTCTATGCAAATTTTTGGTAGTGATCTTGAAACAATGAAATATGCTGCAAAGTATGTATCAGAAATAGCAGATATAATAGATATAAATATGGGATGTCCTGCTCCAAAAGTAGTAAAAAATGGTGATGGAAGTAAATTATTATTAAATTTAGAATTAGTAGAGAAAATTGTAGAATCAGTAGTTTCTAATTCAAAAGTTCCTGTAACTGTAAAAATCAGAAAAGGTTGGGACAATGAACACATTGTTGCTGAAAAAGTAGCAAAGATTATCGAAAAATCAGGTGCATCTGCAATAATTCTTCATGGAAGAACAAGAGAAGAATTTTATATCGGAAAAGCAGATTGGGATATTATAAAAAAAGTAAAAGAAAGCATTTCAATTCCAGTGATAGGAAATGGAGATATAAAGACAAAAGAAGATGCTTTAAAAATATTTGAAGAAACTAATGTAGATGGTATTATGATAGGAAGAGCAGCAATAGGAAATCCGTGGATTTTTGAAGAGATAATTTCGTACTTAAAAGGTGAAGAAGTAAGAAAAATATCAAATGAAGAAAAATTACAAACAATACTAAAACATATAAAATGGGAGATAGAAGAAAAGGGAGAAAATGTAGGAATAAAAGAACTTAGAAAACATATTTCTGCATATATAAAAAATATGCCTAATGCTACTACAATAAGAGAAAAAATAAATAAAATAGACAATAGAAAAGAATTAGAAACATGTTTAAAAGAATACTTTCAATGCTAGAGAATATAATAAAAAAAGAATAGTTAAATACTATTCTTTTTTATTATATTAATAGGGAAAGAAGGGTAATCTATGAAAAATAAAAAAGTGTTTATTTTATCTTTAGGAATAATATTGTTAATATTTATTATATTTTTTTGTATTTATTATTATAAAACCAATAAAATTGGAAATACTATGATAAACAAATCGGAAGAGGAAATCATTAATTATATTTTAAATATTAAATCGTATAATGCAAAAATGGATATTACAGTAGAAACTAATAAAAATAAAACAAAATATGTAGTAACACAATCATTAGAAAATTTTATTTCTAAACAAGAAGTGATTGAACCAACAAATATTGCTGGAGTAATAACAGAATATGATGGAACAAACTTAAAAATAAGAAATAATAGGTTGAATTTAGAAAATACATTTCAAAATTATCAGTATATTGTAAATAATAAACTATGGTTAAATGCTTTTATAGAAGATTATAAAAATGATAAAAACACAAAAAGTATTACTAATAAAGATAATGAAATAATAGTAGAAGTAAAAAATAATGAAAATGAATATAATTTTTATAAGAAATTATATATTGATAAAAAAACAGCTAAACCAATTAAATTGATAATACAAGATGTTAACCAAAAAACGCTAGTATACATATTATATACTGAGATAACAATCTCTAAATAAATATTTAAAATATATCTAAAATAAAACTTTCGATACGTAAAAATAGTAGGAGTGATAAAAAATGGTAATAAAAAGAGGAGATATGTTTTATGCAGATTTAAGTCCAGTAATAGGTTCTGAACAAGGAGGAATTAGGCCAGTTATTATTATTCAAAATGATATCGGAAATAAACATAGTCCAACAGTAATTGCAGCTGCAATTACTTCACAAATTGGGAAAAGTAAATTACCAACTCATATAGAAATAGGAATAGAAGAAAGTGGACTAAAAGCGGATTCAATAATATTAACAGAACAAATAAGAACTATTGATAAAAGCAGATTAAAAGATAAGATAGGACACATTAATGACGATAATGTTATGAATAAGATAAATAGTGCATTAGGTGTAAGTTTTGGTTTAGATGACTAGAAAAATGGAAAAAACGAATCTAAAATATTAATTAGATTCGTTTTTTATATTAATTAAATAATAAATGAAAATTAGATTCTTAATTTTTTTATTATTTTAATTTCTTTATATAATTTTTCTTTAACATCTTGTCTTAGAATAATAGCTTCTCTATATTCATCTAATACAGTTTGATAATTTTCAAAGGTTTCACCATGTTTGAAAAGCATTTTCATTCCTTCTCTATAGTAATTTTTATCTTTATCTTTTTTTGCTTTTTGACTTTTTAAATCATATTTTTCAATTTTCTCTAAACGATCAATTTGTTCATATAGAAAATCTATGTATTCCATTACACAACTAATTTCATAAAGTGTATCATCTATAACAACTTTAAATAGAGATTTTAGTACTTTAGAATTAATTTTTCCTACCCTACAATTTTCATTTAATGCATCTAAAGCAACTGTTTTAATATATTCTGCTGGAACAGCATCTCTGATTAATTCCTTTAAAGTTTCAGAAATGTTAATATGTGTTACATATTGCCTTTTAGTAACAATAGCATCATATTCATCTGCAACTCTAATAATTTGTGCAACATATGGTATATCTTTTTTTCTTAAACCTTGTGGGTAACCAGAACCGTTTAAAGCTTCATGATGATATAATGCACCATCTGCATATGGTCTTAATTTTAAATCTTTCATACACATTTCATAACCAAAAGTAGTATGCTTTTTCATAATATCATATTCTTCTTTTGTTAAAGAACCAGGTTTATTTAAAACTTCTGGCGGAATAAATAATTTTCCTATATCATGTAAATATCCACAAATTGTAGCATGTATAGTAAATACTTTTTTACAATGTAAATATTCACAAATACGACATACTAAGTTTGCTACATTTTCACTGTGTCTTCTTGTAAAAACATCCATTCTGTCAAGCATAGAAAGTTGATATTTCATAATAGCATCTAAATTATAAGATTTTAGATTTGTTGAACTATAAAAATCTATTTTTTCATTAGTCATAGATTATAACCTTTTATGATTTCTCATATTCCCTTCTTTTGTAATATCAATTTTATAATAACATAGTAAAAATAAGAATGCAAGTAATAAGAAATTAATAGTTTAAACATATTAATAATAAGAGTTTTAACTTGACAATAATGGTTTAAAAATATATAATTCTACTATTAAATAGCAAAAAAACGTAACAATAAAAGGATGGAAAAACATGTATTTAAAAAGATTAGAATTGCAAGGATTTAAATCTTTCGCAGAAAAAACAGTATTAGAATTTAAACCAGGTATTACTTCTGTAATAGGACCAAATGGATCTGGGAAAAGTAATATATCAGATAGTATTCGTTGGGTATTAGGAGAACAAAGTATGAAATCTTTAAGAGGTTCAAATTCTTCTGATATTATATTTGCAGGAACACAAAATAGAAAATCTTTAGGTTTTGCAGAGGCTTCTATTGTTATAGATAACTCAGATGGAAAGTTACCAATTGAATATAATGAAGTGACAGTTACAAGAAAAATATATCGTAGTGGAGAAACAGGATATTTTATAAATAAAACACCATGTCGTCTAAAAGACATTTTAGAATTATTTATGGATACTGGAATTGGAAAAGATGGATATTCAATAATAGGACAAGGAAAGATTGATGAAATATTAAGCAACAAATCTGAAGATAGACGTCGTATATTTGAAGAAGCGGCAGGAATAGTAAAATATAGAACGAGAAAACAAGAATCAGAAAAAAAATTAGAACAAACAAAGTTAAATTTACTTCGTATCAATGATATTTTATCAGAAATAGAAGGAACAATAGAACCTTTAAAAATGCAATCAGAAAAGGCTAAAAAATTTCTTGATTTAAGAGAAGAACTAAAAGGAATAGAAGTAGGATTATTTTTATATAATATTGAAAATTATAAAGCAAAATTAGAAGAAATCATAAAAGATGAAGATATTATGCAAAATCAATATGAAGCAGAAAATGACAAATTTGAAAAAATAAAAGAATTAAAAGAACAGTTAAAATTACAAGTAGAAGAAATGACAGAAAAAATAGAACAAATGCAAAATATTGGTTTTGAAAGTACTAATAAAATAGAAAAAATTAATTCTGATATTAATGTTATGACAGAAAGACAAGAAAATAATAATACAAATAAAAATAGATTTTCAGAAGAGATAGAAGAAGTTAAAATAAGAGTTAATGAATTAGAAGAAGAAAAAAAGCAAAAGCAAGACAAGAAAATCAATTTAAATCAAAATAGAGAAAAGTTTAAAAACGAACTTAACGAAAAACAAAAACAACTTGATGAAATAACAAAAAAATTATCAAACAAAGAGTTAGAAATAGAAGATAAAAAACAGAAAGTTGAACAAAACATAGATAAAAAATATGATATAGCTTCAGAAATAAATACACAAGATATTAATTTTGAAAACTTAGAAAAAAGACAAAAAGTAGTAAAACAAGAAACTCAAGCAACTATCTCAGAATTAGATGAAGCTCGTATGGAAAAACAAGAACTTTCAAAGGGATTTTATGATATTGAAAGTAAAAGAAATGAAGCATTAAAGAAAATCGAAGAAATAAAAGATAAAAGAGAAGAAGCTAGTAAAAAACAAAAAGAATTTGATGATAAAATCAATCATATACTTTTTGATATTAGAATGAAAGATTCTAGACATAAATTTTTAGTAGAAACTGAAAAAGAAAAAGAAGGCTATATTAAAAGTGTAAAAAATCTACTTTTAGAATGTGAAAAAGATTCTAAATTAAAAAATGGAGTACATGGAGTTTTAGCAAATTTAATATCTACGCCAAAAGAATATGAAACAGCAATAGAAATGTGTTTAGGAGCAGCACTTCAAAATGTAATTACAGAAACAGAGGATGATGCTAAAAAATTAATAGAATTTTTAAGAAAAGAAAGTTTAGGAAGAGCATCATTTTTACCTATTACTTCTGTAAAAGGAAAAAAAGTAGAAAATATTAAACAAGCAGGAATAAATGGAATAGTAGGAATTGCTTCAGATTTAGTAAAATACCAAAAGAAATATGAACAAATCGTACTAAATTTATTAGGAAAAACAGTTGTTGTAGAAGATATGGATACAGCAATTACACTTAGTAAACAAAATAATTATTCATTTAGAATTGTTACGTTAAAAGGTGATTTAATTAATCCAAGTGGTGCAATTACAGGTGGTAGTGTAGCAACAAAGACTGTAAACATTTTAGGTAGAGGAAGAGAAATTGATGATTTAGTAAAACAAATCAAAAAATTGGAATTACAGAAAGAAGAAATTGAAAAACAAAAAGAAGAATATGAAAAATCTATAAAGTCTATATTAGAAAATTCTGAAGAATTTGAAAAGAATTTACAGGAAATAGATATAATATATGCAACAGAAAAACAAAAAATGGTTTCAATAGAAGAAAATATTTCTAAAATAGAAACAAGATATAACAAATTAAAAGAAGAATTAGTAAATATTGAAAATGAAAAGACAGAAAATAGAAAAATTAAAAAGCAAAAAGAAGAGGAAATATCAATACTAACAAAAGAAATAGAAGAATTGAATGCTATAATAGAAGAATTTGCAAAAACAAATAAAGATAATCAAACATATATTGATGATTTGAATTTTGACATTACAAATTTAAAAATTTCAGTTTCTTCTTTTGATGAAAGTAAAATATCTATTGACGAAATGATTGAAAGAATTGGTCAGGATATAGAAAATCAAAATATTAGTATACAAAATAAAGAAACACAAATCAAAGCAATTGAAGAAGAAAATAAAAATATAGATGAATCTATAAACAACTTAAAACAAGAGATAGAGAATATTCAAAAAGATGTTTCTAATAGTTCACAAATAATTGAAGAGTTAAAACAATCTAGAACAGATAATAACGAGAAATTAACTAAGCTTGAAGAAGAAATTACTAATGAATTTAAAACTTTGGAAGATTTAAAGGAACAATTAGTAAAATTAGATGTAAAAAAAGTTAAAATGGAGCAAGATATAGAACAAATTATAAACAATCTTTGGGAAGAATATGAAATAACTCCAAATAATGCTGAAGAATTTGAAAGACCAACTAATATTGCTATAGCACAAAAAGAAGTACATAAACTTCGTAATCAAATTAAAGAACTAGGAAGTATAAATGTAGATTCAATTGAAGAATATAGAAAAACTAAAGAACGTTATGATTTTATGAGTGAACAACGTCTTGATTTAGAAAATACAATTACAAAATTAAGAAAAATGATATCAGATATGACAGAAACAATGAAAGAGCAATTTGCTGAAAAATTTACAATTATAAATAAAAACTTTAATGAAGTATTTGTAGAATTATTTGGTGGAGGAAAAGCAGAGCTTATATTAGAAGATGAATCTAATATATTGGAATGTGGTATCGATATTAGAGTTCAACCAACAGGGAAAAAACTTCAAAATATGATGCTTTTATCTGGAGGAGAGAAAGCTTTCACTGCAATAGCATTATTATTTGCAATATTAAGAATAAATCCAGCACCTTTCTGTATATTAGATGAGATAGAAGCAGCACTTGATGATGTAAATGTTTATCGTTTTGCTGATTATCTAAAGAAATTTAGCCCAGATACACAATTTTTAGTAATAACTCATAGAAAAGGAACAATGGAAGCTGCAGATACAGTATATGGCGTTACGATGGAAGAAAATGGTATAAGTAAACTACTTTCAATGAAATTATCACAAAGATAATATATTAATGTAAATAAAAAAATTAAATAAATAAAACACTTTTCAAAATTAATAATTAAAAATCATAAAAGATGGACAAGTGCATATATATAAAATATGCAAATGAATAATTATTAACAAAGGAGAGTGTTTTATTATGTGGCATACAAAAACTATACAAGAAATTGAAAATACCTTAAAGACAAATTTAAAAGAAGGAATAAATGATCAAGAAGCAAAAAAAAGATTAGAAAGTTTTGGAAAAAATAAATTAAATAATAAAAAGAAAGAAAATATATTTATAAAGTTTATAAAACAATTTAATGATTTTATGATTATTATATTAATAATTGCTGCAATAATTTCAGCAATTGTTTCTAAATATAATGGAAGTAATGATTATATGGATTCAATAATTATAATAGCAATAGTTATATTTAATAGTATTATTGGATTAATTCAAGAAACAAAAGCAGAGAAATCATTAGAAGCATTAAAGAAAATGACTGCACCACTTGCAAAAGTAAAAAGAAATGGTGAAACAATGTCAATTTCATCTGAAGAAGTTGTTCCTGGGGATATTATATTATTGGAAGCAGGAAATTATATACCTGCAGATGGTAGATTAATTTTATCATCAAATTTAAAAATAGAAGAATCAAGTTTAACCGGAGAAACAGTACCAAGTTTAAAAGATTCTAATATTGTATTAAAAAAAGAAGAAACAATTGGAGATATGATTAATATGGTTTTCTCTACTACAATTGTCGTAAATGGACATGGGGAAGCTATAGTAACTGAAACAGGAATGAACACAAAAGTTGGTAAAATCGCAAATATGATAATAGAAAATAAAGCACCACAAACTCCAATTCAAAACAAATTAGCAAAAGTGGGGAAACTATTAGGAATAGTATGTCTCGTTATATGTTTTGTTATTTTTGCAATTGGAATATTTAAGAAAATACCTATAATAGAAATGTTTATGACTTCAGTAGGACTTGCTGTTGCAGCAATTCCCGAAGGACTACCTGCAATTGTAACCATTGTCTTATCTATAGGAGTAACAAGGATGGCTAGAAAAAATGCAATTATTAGAAAATTGCCTGCAGTAGAAACTTTAGGAAGTAGTAATGTTATTTGTTCAGATAAAACAGGAACTCTAACCCAAAATAAAATGCAAGTAGTAGATAAATTTGTATTTAATGAAAAAAATGCTAAAGAATTAATAAAATATGGTTGTATGTGCAATGATTCACAAATTGAGTATAAAGAAGGAAATAAAGAAGTTATAGGCGAGCCCACAGAAAATGCACTGATAAACTATGCATTAAAATATAATATAGATAAAAATAACTTATACAAAATAGAGGAGAGAATAAAAGACATTCCATTTGATTCAAATAGAAAAATGATGTCAACAATTCATAAAAGTGAAAATGAATATTTAATAATAACTAAAGGAGCTCCAGAAGTCATAATACAAAAGTGTAAATACTATAAAAACGAAGAAAATATAATATTAATGAATAATATTATAAAGGATAAAATAGAAGAAGAAAATTCAAAAATGGCCCAAAAAGCATTAAGAGTAATTGCTATTTGTTATAGAAAAATACAAAAACAACAAAATATAAATATGGAAAGTATAGAACAAGATCTTATTTTTGTAGGTTTAGTAGGAATGATAGATCCTCCAAGAGAAGGAGTTAAAGAATCTATATTAATATGTAAAAAAGCAGGAATAAAAACAGTAATGATAACAGGTGATCATATATTAACGGCAAAAGCAATAGCAAGTGAATTAGGAATATTAAAAGCAAGTGATAAAGCAATAACAGGGATAGAACTAGATAAAATTCCACAAAAAGAATTAGAAAAGGAAATTAAAAATTATTCTGTATTTGCTAGAGTAACACCAGAACATAAAGTAAGAATAGTAAAAGCCTTTCAAAATAATGGATTAATAGTAGCAATGACAGGTGATGGAGTTAATGATGCACCTGCACTAAAAAAAGCAGATATAGGTATAGCAATGGGAAAAAATGGCACAGATGTTGCAAAAAATGCAGCAGATATGGTGCTTACTGATGATAATTTTATTACTATTGTTGAAGCAGTAAAAGAAGGAAGAAATATATATGATAATATAAGAAAAGCTATACATTTTTTAATTTCAACAAATATAGGAGAAATTGTAACAATATTTATGGGAATTATATTAGGATTAAAATCTCCATTACTTGCAATACAACTTCTTTGGATAAATTTAGTAACAGATTCATTACCAGCAATTGCACTAGGATTAGAAAGTCCGGAACTAAATATTATGAATCGAAAACCTATTGATTCAAAAAAAGGATTATTTTCTGATGGATTATGGAACAAAATATTTATTGAAGGAACAATGATAGGAATGTTTACCCTTTTTGCATTTAGCCTTGGTAATAATTTATATGGTTTAGAAGTAGGAAGAACTATGGCATTCGTATCTTTAGGATTATTAGAACTTGTACACAGTTTTAACATAAAAAGTGAAGAAAGTATCTTTAAAAATAAAATATATGAAAATAAATATTTAATAGCAGCTTTTATTTTAGGTACATTAATGCAAGTGAGTGTAGTTGTTATAAAACCAATTGCAGATGTATTTAAATTAATTCCTTTAACTTTTACACAATGGATATACACAATTAGTATTTCAATATTACCATTAATAGTTATAGAAATACAAAAGAAGTTTAATGAATTAAAATTTGGAAAAAGAGTATATTTAAGAGATAAAAAATATGAAATCAAAACGTAAAAATGAGAAAAACTGGCTAAAATGGAAAAAAATAGAGATAAATACATGATAAATTAAAAAAATAAAGAAAAAAGAGAAAAAGAATTAATAAAAAATGCCCAAAACAGAATAGTTTATTTGCAATTGTTTAAAATATGTAGTATAATAGATATGTTGCGTGCAACAAAAAAAGGAGAGTGAGTATATATTTTAAACGTAAAAATAAAAGTAAGAAACTACACAAAAGCTATAAAAAATTTATTAAAAATATTATTAATAGCATTTATATTAATTCTTGCTGTTATATTATTAAAATATAAACCAAGTTATAAAGTAACTATTTCTAATAAAGAATTAGGTTATGTTACAAATAAAAAAGAATTTGAACAATTAATAAATGATAAAATTTTAAATCCAGATGAGATAAGTATAGCATATGTCAATATAGAAGCTATGCCTGAATATCAATTTCAATTAATTGAAAGAGGAGAACAAACATCTGAAGAAGAAATATTTAATACAATTAGTGAAATGACAGTAAAAACCTATAAATTATATGCAATCACATTAAATAATGAAAAAACAACATATGTAAACTCAAGAGAAGAAGCTGAACAAACAATAGCTAAGATTAAAACTGAACAAGCAAATAATTTAGATAAAATTGAAATAGGAATGCAAGAAATTTATACAAATAATATTAATGAATTAACAAATACAGTAGAAGTTGCTTCTGCTATAAATAGTACGGAAAAAGAATTAACTAAAATTGTAGAAGAACAAGTAAAAATAAAATCAGCAACATTAGATGATGTTTATTTTTCTGTAAAACCAGTTACAGGAACAATTACTTCTCGTTTTGGTGCTAATGAAAGTATTCGTGATCATACTCATAAAGGAATAGATATATCAGCACCAAATGGTACAACAATAAAAGCAGCAGCAGCCGGAAAAGTAACTTATTCAGGATGGATGGGTGGATACGGAAATTTAGTTATAATTTCACATTCAAATGGAATTCAAACATATTATGGACATTGTAGTAAATTATATGTTTCTGTAGGAGATCAAGTAGATGCAGGAGAAAAAATTGCAGCAGTTGGATCTACAGGACAATCAACAGGTAACCATTTGCATTTTGAAATACGTAAAGATGGTGTACAAGTAAATCCACAAAAATATTTATATAAATAAAAATAAAACGACTAAGTTATGCTTAGTCGTTTTTTAGAAAATAAAAGGGGATATTTTTCTATATTAGTTGTAAGTAGAAAAGGGTAAAATCTATTTATCAACTACAAGTATAATATACAAATATAGTTTGTCCTTTGTGTGAACAAACTGAGAAAATTTATAAATAATTTTGTAATTATTATATAAAATATTATAAGTAAAAATAATATAATATTTTATATTGATTTTATTAATTTTAAAATATATAATTAACTTGCAGAAAATAGATGACAAAAATATAGGAGGAAAAGATGAAAAATCAAAAAGGAATGAGCCATATAATGTTAATTATTTCAATAATAATAATAGCAATTATTATAGCTTTAATTGTTATACTAATAAATAAAAATATTGAAAAAGGAAATATTGATAATTATCAAACAGATATGTTATTAATACAAGGAAAGATTAAAGTAATATCACAAGAAGCTACAATACAAGAAAAAGATGAATTGTTAAAAGGAAGAAAAATAGAAGAAAACTTAGAAGATGAACAAATAAAAAAATTACTTGAAAATAAAATAATTTCAAAAGAAGAAACAAGTTTTTCAATGTATTATATTTTAGATAAATCAAATTTAGAAGAAATGGGATTACAATCTTTAAAATTAAAAGAAGGTTATTATCTTGTAAATTATAATACAGATGAAATAATTTATTGTAAAGGAATAGAAATTAATAATAATACATATTACAAATTATCTGAATTAAAACAACTTAATGTTTATTAATAGTAAGGAATAAAGATGAAAGAAAAAGAATTAGATAGATTAAACAATTTAAAACAAATAGAAAAAGAGCTATATGAATCTGGAATAGAAAATATATGTGGTATTGATGAAGCAGGAAGAGGACCACTAGCAGGTCCAGTTGTTGTAGCTGCTGTAGTTATGCCAAAAGATTCTATGATAGAAGGAGTAAATGATTCAAAAAAGGTATCTGAAAAAAGAAGAGAACTTTTATATGAGCAAATAATAAAAGAAGCAATTAGTTATTCAGTTGGAATTATAGATCAAAAAGAAATAGATGAAATTAATATATTAAATGCTACAAAAAAAGGATTAACTAATGCAATTAAAGGTTTAGAAATTAAACCACAAAGAATTTTAGTTGATGCTTTAGATAAAATAGATACATTAGGAATACCATATACTTCAATAATAAAGGGTGATGCAAAATGTTATTCAATTGCAGCAGCATCAATTATTGCAAAAGTTACAAGAGATCGTATCATGAGACAGTGGGATGAAGTATATCCTAACTATGGATTTGAAAAACATAAAGGATATGGAACTTCAGCTCATATAGCAGCAATTAAAGAATATGGCTTATGCCCATTACATCGTTTGAGTTTTGTAAAAAATATAATATCTTAATTAGAATTATTTAATTAAGATATTAAAAATATAAATGGAGGAAATCCCAATGAATATAGTAGAAATAATAGAAAAGAAAAAACAAAAAAAAGAATTAAGTAAAGAAGAAATAGATTTTTTTATAAATAATTATACGATTTCAAAAATCCCAGATTATCAAGCAGCAGCTCTAATTATGGCAATATATTTAAATGGAATGACAAAACAAGAAATTACTGATTTTACAATATCAATGGCTCATTCTGGAGATGTATTAGATTTATCAGATTTTGGAAATGTAGTAGATAAACATAGTACAGGAGGAGTTGGAGATAAAATAACTTTAATTTTAATGCCAATTATGGCAGCTTTAGGTATTCCAGTAGCTAAAATGTCAGGAAGAGGATTAGGATTTACAGGGGGAACTGCGGATAAAATAGAATCAATACCAGGATATAGAACAGATTTATCAGAAGATGAATTTAGAAATAATGTTAAAGAAATTGGTATTAGTTTAATAACACAAACAGCGAATTTAGCACCAGCTGATAAAAAAATATATGCACTAAGAGATACAATTTCTTGTACAGATAGTATTCCACTTATTGCATCTAGTATTATGAGTAAAAAAATTGCTGCAGGAGCAAATAAGATAGTATTAGATGTTACTTGTGGTAGTGGAGCATTCATGAAAACAAAAGAAGATGCAATAGAACTTTCAAAAACAATGAAAGAAATAGGAGAATTATCAGGAAAAGAAGTTACTTGTATTATAACTAAAATGGATGAACCTTTAGGAAAAACAGTTGGAAATAAATTAGAAATAATTGAAACAATAGAAGCACTAAAAGGAAATATGGAAGAAGATATTAAAGAAGTAGTATTAACATTAGGAAGTTATATTTTAAAATTAGCAGGAAAAGGGGAAAATATACAAGAAAATAAAAATTCTATATTAGAGTGCATTGCATCAGGAAATGCATATAAGAAATTCATACAATTAATAGAAAAACAAGGTGGAGATATATCTTATGTAGAAGATATACAAAAATTAAATAAGGCAAAAGAAATGTTAAATATTACTAAAAATATATCTGGATATATAAAAAAAATAGATGCCGAAACAATAGGAAAAGTAGCATGCTTTTTAGGAGCAGGAAGAAATAAAAAAGAAGATAAAATTGATATGGAAGCAGGAATTGTATTTAATAAAAAAGTTGGAGATTATATAGAAAAAGAAGAGATAATAGCAATTTTATATACTAATGATATAGATAAACTAAAAGAAGCAAAGCAAATGATTGATGGAGCTATAGAAATAAGTAATAATCCTATTGAAAAAGAAAATATGATATTAGAAATAATATAGTAAAATAAAAAAGATAAATAAATTGCGATTTATTTATCTTTTTTTAAGAATTATAATTCCAAATATTATAATACTAAAAATTACTATTTATAATTATATTTTATAATCTTATACCAAGATTTCCGCTATTGTCACTTTGCAATAAAGAAGAAAATGAAGAGAAATCTTTTTGTTCTAAAAATCTATTTAAGTTTTTTGTAGTGATTCCTGTATCAAAAGATAATGATTCTATTGAATTTGGAAAAGAGTTTTCAGATAAAAAATCTTTTAATTTTGATAATTCAATAGTGTCTTTAGGTTCACAATTAGGACAAACACAATTATCTGTTACAAAAAAAGCTCCACATCTTTTACATTTATTTAATTCCATTATAAATATCCTCCTTTGTACTTAAAAGTACAAATAATTTCATACTTCGACACACATTTTATCATAAAAAGGAAAAGAATGAAATAGAAAAATGAAAAAATACTTGTTTTTTTCAAAAAATAATAATATTATATAATTGATAATAATTATTATTATCAAGATGGAGGTAATTATATGAAAAAATATAGTAAGCAAAGAGAGTTAATACTACAATCATTAAAAAATAGAATAGACCATCCAACTGCTGAAATGCTTTATTATGACATAAAAAATCAGATGCCAGAAATAGGAATTGCAACTATTTATAGAAATTTATCAGATCTGTGTGAAATGGGTGAAGTACAAAAAATTAAACCTAAAATCGGGCCAGATAGATTTGATGGTAACAAAGAAGAACATATTCATTTTGAATGTACACAATGTCATGATATTATGGATATTTCAATAAGAGAAAATCAAACAAAGAAAATTGATAATGAAATAAAAAGATTATCAGAAAATATAGATGCAGAGTGTAAAAGTGCTAATATTTGGCTATATGGGCTATGTAAAAAATGCAAAAAGTTAGCTAATATTAATATAAAAGATTAAAAAGTAAGAAAATAAAAAAATAGATATAAAATTTATAAAAAAGCATTGCTTTTATAAGCTTTTTATGGTATTATTATATACGTTAAAAATACACACACTTTAACGAATTTGAAAAGTGTGCTTATTCTTTAGAATTTATACTAAAAATAAGTCTTTTCAAGTGTTATTAAGTAAAGTGGAGGTAAAACAAAAAGGAGGAATTGAAAATGGCAGTAGTTGCAATGAAACAATTACTAGAAGCAGGTGTTCATTTTGGACATCAAACAAGAAGATGGGATCCAAAAATGGCAGAATACATTTTTCAAGCAAGAAATGGTATTCACATTATAGATCTACAAAAAACATCTAAAAAATTAGATGAAGCATATAGCTTCATGAAAGAACAAGCAGAAGAAGGAAAAACATTCTTATTTGTAGGAACAAAGAAACAAGCTCAAGAATGTATGAAAGAAGCTGCAGAAAAAAGTGGTATGTATTTTATTAACCAAAGATGGTTAGGTGGAATGCTTACAAACTTTGGAACTATTCGTAAAAGAGTAGAAAGATTAAAAGAATTAGAAACAATGCAAGAAGATGGTACATTTGATGTATTACCTAAAAAAGAAGTTATTCTTTTAAAGAAAGAAATGGAAAAACTAGAAAAAAACTTAGGTGGAATTAAAGAAATGACTCAAATTCCAGAAGTTATGTTTGTAGTAGATCCTAAAAAAGAAAGAATTGCTATATTAGAAGCTAAAAAATTAGGAATTCCAGTTGTAGGATTAATTGATACAAACTGTAATCCAGAAGATTTAGATTATGTTATTCCTGGAAATGATGATGCTATTCGTGCTGTAAAATTAATTGCAGATACAATGGCAAATGCTATTATTGAAGGAAGACAAGGTGAATCAATGACTTCAGAAGTAGTAGAAGAAATGGTATCAGAAAATAATGAACCAGAAACTATCGAAGAAGTAGTTGCTGAACAAGAATAATAAAAATTAATAGAAGGGTAGAGCCTTTATCTGCTCTATCCTTTTACATTTATAATAAAATATAGGGAGGAAATAAAATGATTACAGCTAACCAAGTAAAAGAGTTAAGAGAAAAAACAGGTGCAGGTATGATGGACTGCAAAAAAGTATTAACTGAAACAAATGGAGACGAAGAAAAAGCAATTGAATTATTACGTGAAAGAGGACTTTCTAAAGCAGCTAAAAAATCAGGAAGAATAGCAGCAGAAGGATTAGCAGCAGCTTATATAACAGACGATAAAAAAATAGGTGTTGTAGTAGAAGTAAATGCAGAAACAGACTTCGTAGCAAAAAATGAAGAATTCAAAAGCTTTGTTGCAGATGTTGCAAAACAAGTTGCTGAGAAAAATCCAACAACAGTTGAAGATTTATTAGCACAAGAATCAATAGCAGAAGCTGGAAAAACAGTATCAGAAGTATTAACTTCAAAAATAGCTACTATTGGTGAAAATATGTCTATTCGTAGATTCGAAAGATTTGAAACAACTACAGGAATGGTACAAAAATATATTCATGGTGACGGAAAAATAGCTGTTTTAGTAGAATTAGAAAATGGAACAGAAGAATTAGCTAAAGATGTTTGTATGCAAATAGCAGCAGCTAAACCAGAGTATTTAGACAGACAATCAGTACCAGCTGATAGAGTTGAAAAAGAAATGGAAATACTTAAAGTACAAGCTATGAATGAAGGTAAACCAGCTGAAATAGCAGAAAAAATGGTACAAGGTAGAATTGGAAAATTTTATGGAGAAATTTGTTTAGTTGAACAACCATTTGTTAAAAATCCAGATGAAAAAGTTGGAAAAATGGTAGAAGCTAAAGGGGCTAAAATAGTAAGATATGCAAGATTAGAAAAAGGTGAAGGATTAGAAAAAAGAGAAGAAAACTTTGCTGAAGAAGTTGCAAAACAAATTAATGGATAATTATAATATAAAAAAATGATAATAATATTTTATGAAAAACACCTTGTACATACAAGGTGTTTTAGTATATAATACAGAATATATAAAATTAAATAAAATAAGTGGAGGTTCATGAAATTGGAAGAACAAAACGTAAAACTTAAATTTAATATTTTAGCAATAATATGTATAATAATGTTTAGCTTTGTGTTAGCACCAGTTACATTACAAAATGATACATATTATACTATAAAAATAGGAGAACATATTGTAAATCAAGGAATAGATATGAAAGACCCATTTTCATGGCATGAAGATTTATCATATACATATCCTCATTGGGCATATGACACAGGAACATATTTAATTTATAATTTGGGAGAAATGACAAATATTCAAGATGGAGGAATGATATTTATATATGTATCTACAGCAATCTTGTCTTGCGTATTAGGTGTATTAATTTATATAACAAGTTGTAAAATATCTAAAAATAATCTAGTATCATTTATACTTACTATGTTCGTAATGTATTTGGTAAAAGATTTTATTGCAGCCAGAGCTCAATTGGTTACATTTATATTATTTGTATTAACAATTTTATTTATAGAATCTTTCTTAGAAAGCAAGAAAAAAAGGTATTTGATAGGAATAGCATTAATTTCTATTATAATAGCAAATGTACATGTTGCTGTATGGCCATTTTTCTTTATATTATTTTTACCTTATATAACAGAATATATAATATCTTGTATATTAGAAAAAAATATTGTATCTAAATTAGTACTTTTATCACATAGATTAGAAATTAAGAAAATAGAAAAGAAATCTATAAAAGAAAAAAATGAAGAAAAGAAAAATAAATTAGAAATAAAGTTAGAAAAGCAAAAAGAGAAGTTAATAGTACAAGAAGAGAAAGAAACAAAAATAATAGAAAAAGCAAAAGAAAGAAGAAATAATCCATATAGATTAAAAATAGAAAAAAATACTGCTACTAAATGGTTAATATTAGTAATGATAATATGTGCATTTACAGGTTTATTAACACCACTAGGAGATACACCATATACATATTTAGTAAAAACTATGCAAGGAACTACTATGAATAACATTAGCGAACATTTACCTTTAACATTATATAATGATAAAGCAACAATGGTAGTATTTGCATTATTCTTTGCTATATTAATTTTTACAGATACAAAAATAAAATTAAGTGATTTCTTTATGATTGCAGGATTAATATTCTTATCATTTGCATCAAGAAGACAAATTTCAATGCTTTTAATTATAGGAGTTTATATTTTTGCAAAATGGATTGATTATTTATTTAAGAAATATGATGCAAAAGGTTGTAAAAAATTTACAAAATTAATGACAACATTAGTGGGAAAAGTGTTAACAATTTCAATTGTCATATTAATTTGTATATGTTTTATTAAACCAAAATTAAATGATAAATTTGTAAATTCAAATAAATATCCAGTAGAAGCATCAACTTGGATATTAGAAAACTTAGATATAGATAATATGAGAATATATAATGAATATAATTATGGAAGTTATTTATTATATAGAGGAATCCCTGTATTTATTGATTCTAGAGCAGATTTATATGCACCAGAATTTAATAAAAAAGAAGGGGAAGATGGTAGAGATATATTTTCGGATTATATTAATATTTCTTCAATAGGTACTTATTATGAAATAAAATTTGAAAAATATGATATTACACATGTTATAGTTGTTAATAATGCTAAATTAAATATGTTTTTATCAAGAAATAGAGAATATAAAGAATTATATAGAGATGATAATTTCACAATATATGAAAGAAATGTAAAAAATTAAAATTATGAAAGGAGGAAAATTGTATGATAAAAAGTTTTAAAGTGGAAAAAAATGAAGCTAAATTAAGATTAGATTCATATATAAGTCAAAAAGACAAAGACATATCAAGAACTGCAGTAAAAAGATTATTAGAAGAAGAAAAAATAAAAGTTAATAATAAAGAAGAAAAGTTATCATATAAGGTACAAGAAAATGATGAAATTGAAATACAAATTGATCCTCCTAAAGAAATAAAATTAGAAGCACAAAATATTCCAATCGATATAATATATGAAGATAATGACATTATAGTAGTTAACAAACCAAAAGGATTAGTTGTACATCCTGCAAATGGAAATCCAGATTCTACTTTAGTAAATGCAATAATGGCAATTTGTAAAGATAGTTTATCTGGAATAGGAGGAGAACTAAGACCAGGAATAGTTCATAGACTTGATAAAGATACTTCAGGACTTTTAATTGTTGCTAAAAATGATAAAGCTCATGTTAATATGAGTGAAAAAATTAAAAATAGAGAAGTAAAAAAGACATATATTGCATTAGTAAGAGGAACAATACAAGAAGAAGAGGCTACAATTAATATGCCAATTGGAAGAAGCCTTAAAGATAGAAAGAAAATGGCAGTAATAAAAACTGGTAAAGAAGCTATCACACATTTTAAAGTTATTGATAGATATGTTACAGATAAAGGAACATATACTCTATTAGAAATAAAAATAGATACAGGTAGAACACATCAAATCAGAGTTCATATGGCAGAAATAGGATATCCAGTAATAGGAGATTTGGTATATTCGAATGGAAAAAATGAATTTGGAATAGAAGGACAATGCTTGCATGCAAAAAGATTAGAATTTTCACATCCAATTACAGGAGAAAATATGATATTAGAAGCACCTCTTCCAGAATATTATCAAAAAGTACTTAAACAATTAAGAGGAGAATAGATATGGAAGAAAGATTACAAAAGTATTTAGCAAGTTCAGGTATTGCATCAAGAAGAAAAGCAGAAGAATATATATTAGATGGAAAGATTAAGGTTAATGGAATAGTAATAACAGAGCTTGGAACTAAAGTGAATCCTGAACAAGATAAAATAGAATTTGAAGGAAAAGAAGTAAAAAAACAAGAAAGAAAAGTATATGTATTACTAAATAAACCAATTGATTATGTTACAACAGTAAAAGATCAATTTAATCGTAATACAGTAATAGAATTAGTAAAATCAGTAGGAGATGTTAAGTTATTACCTGTTGGAAGACTAGACATGTATACATCAGGAGCATTAATTTTAACTAATGATGGAGATTTTATTTATCATGTAACACATCCAAAACATGAAATAGAGAAAACCTATACAGTAACATTAAGAGGTAAAATACAAAATGAAGAAGTTGAGAAATTAAGAAAAGGTGTTACAATTAATGAAGAAGAGGAAGAATATATAACTAAACCAGCCAAAGTACGTATTTTAAAAATTGATGAAGAAAAAAATATTTCGAGATTAGAAATTACCATACATGAAGGAAAAAATAGACAAGTAAGAAAAATGTGTGAAGCAGTTGGAAGAAAAGTAATTGCACTTCATAGATCTAAAATAGGAAATATAACAGTTAAAGATTTAAAAATAGGACAGTGGAGATATTTGAATACAAAAGAAGTTGAAATGTTAATGAAGTAAATGATTGACAAAAAATACAAGTAAATATATAATAATTTAAACAAACGAAAGAAAAAGGAGAAAAAATATGATAAAAAAAATATTAAAAAGTAAGATATTTTTAGTAATAGTAACAGTAATTTTATCAGTAGGAACAACCGTATTTGGAACAATACTGTATAATGCAAATCAAATAGGTTATACACCAAGTGATGCATCATGGAGTGTAAACTCAGTAGATACAGCATTAAATAGTTTGTATTCAAATATAAAAATATTTAAAAATGCAATAGCAACAGCAATAACAAATAATGGTGTTAGTACAAGTTCAACAGATTCAACAGAAAAAATAGTTGAAAATATATATAAAATTAGTACAAATGCGGAACAAGGGAAAGCCTATCTTTTAGGAACAAGTAGTGGAACATATAATATAAAATCATTATGTGAAAATTATAGAAATTTAACTAATGAAAATTTTGTTATAGAGTATACTGCTAATACATATACAGTTTATGCATCAGGCGGAGGCTCTATGAGTTATACATGGAGTAAAGATAAATTATGCTCATATAATTCTGAAACAGGAGAATTAAATGTAAATAATATAAACACTACTGAAGGAAATAGCTCAGATAGACATTATGTTTCTGCTACAATAAAAAATGTTTATTTAGTTTTAATGGGTGAAAAATATACAGGGGCTGAAAATGAAAGTAAAGTGTTTAAAATCGGAAATGGAGCAAGTGTATATGATATAAAATTAGCATATAAAGGATATGGGAATCTTTCAGAAGAAAATTTCATATTTGATTATATAGCGAATACATATACAGTTTATGCATCTGGTGGTGGCTCTATGAATTATACGTGGAATAAAGAAAACTTATATTCTTATAATAAAGAAACAGGGAAGTTGATAATAAATAACCTGGATACAACTGTAGGAAATAGTAATGATACACATAAAATAAAAACAACCACAGAAAATATATATTTGATTACTAAATAATATTAAAATAGATTTTATCTTAAATATAAAGAAAGATAGAATCTATTTTTTGTTAAAAATGACAAATAAGAAATAAAAGAATATCTACTAAAAATTTAATAAAAAAACTATTTACAAAAAATTAAATTATCTATATAATTTAATAAATTATTACATAAGAAAAAGGAGAAAAAAGAATTGGAGTACCAAAGATTTATTCCTGAAGGTTGGGAGGAAAACTTCAGACCTATGTCAAAAGATTATTTAGATAAAGCTATGCAAGCAGGAAATATTATGCAAGGTGTAGTTAAAAAATGTGATTCAAATTATAATTTACATGTTGATTTTGGAAATAATATAACAGGTATTATTCCAAGAGAAGAAGTAGAAGCGGTTAATGTAGACGAAACAGGATTTCCAAAACCAAATATATGTATGAGTAAAGTTAATCAATATGTACAATTTAAAGTAAAAGATATAGATGAAAGAGATAAATATATTCTATCTAGAAAAGAAGTAGGAAAAGAAGCATTAAAATGGGTTAGAAACGAATTACAAGAAGGACAGATAGTTAATGGCATAGTAAAGAGTATTCGTCCATATGGTGTGTTTATAGAGATAGGAGGAGGTATTGTAGGTCTTCTTCACATTGAAGATATTTCTGTTGCTAGAATAAAAACACCTATAGAGAGACTTAAAATTGGACAAAAAGCAAATTTTGTGGTAAAATCAATAGATAGGAAGAATGAAAGAATTCTTCTATCTTATAAAGAATTATTAGGAACTTGGGAAGAAAATGCAAAAAAATTTGAAGAAGGTTCAACAGTATCTGGAATAGCAAGAGAAATTGAAAAATCAAAAAATGGTATTTTTGTAGAACTTACACCAAACCTAGTAGGTCTTGCAGAATATAAAGATGGAATTGAATATGGACAAAATGTAAATGTCTATATCAAAAAAATTATACCTGAAAAAAAGAAGGTAAAATTAGTAATTATTTAAATGTAAGATGATTATCTTATAAAGGAGGAAAAAATATGGTAGAAGATAATGAAATTAAAGCGCAAGTATCACCATTTGCCATAAGAGAAGGTGAAATTAAAACCTTCGACGGAAAAGATGGTTATGTATCAA
Source organism: Clostridiaceae bacterium (assembly GCA_012513065.1). Taxonomy (GTDB): domain Bacteria; phylum Bacillota; class Clostridia; order TANB77; family CAG-508; genus UMGS1663. Next base: position 37,235 of record JAAZCX010000006.1, read on the forward strand.
TGAATCAAATTATACACAAAATAAATATAGGACATATTAATGATATTCATTTTTCAATAATAGAACTTGTAAATGAATTTGAGTTTATTACATCAAGACAAATATTACAGTTACTACAATGGAAAGGGATAGATGCAAAATCTCAAGATAAATTAAATAATAAATTAGAACAATTAATAAATTCTAAAATATTAACAAGATATTATTTTAGTTCAGAAGAAGGAAAAGGAATTTATCGTATTTATTGTTTAGAAAAAATGGGTAAATACTTACTAAATTCAAGAGGAGTTGATTGTAAGTGGCAACCAACAGATAACACAAAACCAGTTCCAATGATTAAGAAAAGATTAGCGGGAAATCAAACTATTATAGCATATTTAAGAAAAGTAAAAGCTTTTGATTCTTATATTCCAAAGCCAAGTATTAATGCAAAGATGGCAGGAAAACTATTTAAAGCAACAGGTGGAAGTGTAAAATTAACTAAAAATGGTAAAGCACTTCAATTTGTGTTTGAAGTAGTAAGACGTGAAGATGACTGGGAAAAGAAATTAATAGATAAAATGAAATTATATCAAGATTTTTATGGTAATTTTGTACCAGGAGATTCAAACTTTTCTTCAATGCCACAATTAATATTTATTTGTGAAGATGAAAAACATATGGCTGAAACTTTTAAAACAATAATAGTTAATCAAGTAGAAATACCACAAATAAAATTATATTTTTCAACAGATTTAAGACAAAATGAAGAAACACTTGCTAAAACTTTAGTAGAGTTTAAACAAGATGAAGCAACAAAGAAATATAAAATGGAAGATGTAGAAGTTAAGATATTAGGAATTTAAAATAAATTAAAACTTAGATTATTATTAATTATATAAAAAGAGGAGATAAATATTATCTCCTCTTTTCTTATTTATATTTTATCCGTTTGGATTTCCTTTTTTTAAATCAAATACAACTGAGTCTTCATTATCAAATAAGAATTTTGTATCTGTATTATCCATTTGAATTGGATTAACATCTCCGTTAGCATCAGTATCAAAGTTTGTTTCATCTTTCCAACTCTTAGTTTTTTTCTTTTTGGGTTCTGGATCTTCTGCAATACCATTTGTAAATCTTTCAAAATCATATTTTTTAATACTTTGTTTTTCTTTATATTTAGCATCTACGAAATCCATTTTTCCATCTACAACATCAATTCCACCTTTATTATTTTTATATTTAAATAAACAAGATTTAAATCCAGTTGCTCTAACTTTGTCTGGTGCAAATTTTGATTTCCAAGACCATTCAATACCACTTAATTTACCATCATATTTTTCTTTATCAGTATCATAACTACTTCCAAACTTCCAATAACGAACATTTCCCATCTCTTTAGACCACCATTCGTTTTCTTCAATTGAGTTATTACCAAATACAAGTTTATTAATACAATTTGATACGATAGTATTTCTATATTTAGAATTTACATCACCAAGTTGAGCAAGTGTTTGTGAAGAAATTGTTGTTCCAACTTTATATTTACGGTATAAAGTGAATATTGGTTCTGTTACTTTAGAAATAAATTCAGGGAATTCATCAATATATAAGAAATGAGGAATTCTTGATGATTCATTTCCTGGTCTTCTTAATACTGCATTTTGCATCAATATTATAAAGAACATTCCAAATGTTTTATGAACAGTTGCTCCTAAGTCACCTCTTCTTGTACATAAGAATACAACTTCACCGTTTTCTAATATTTTTTCATAATTTATATTGTTACTTCTATTACATATAATATTTTTTACACCAGGATATCTAAGTAATTTTTCAAATATAGAAGAAGCATATGAAAGTGCTCTTTCTGTTTGCAAGTGTCTTGGTGAATTTTCATAGAAGTGTTTTCTAAAGTATTGTAATGTTAATGCATATTGTTCTGATATCTCAGGTACAGTTTCTAATTTTTTACATAAATCTTCAACTGCATCCATATTTTTAAATAATTTTAATACGTCTTCTAATGTAGGTAAATAATCACGATCTTTGTAAATGATTGGATAACTTGCTTTTAATAAAGTACACATATTTTCTAATGCTTCAATAGCATCATTTTCCATATTAACTTTATCAATGCTATCTGGTGTTCCTTGATACATTGCTTTTAATACATAACTAAATACGCCAGCTGCTTTCAAAGGATTATCATATACAAATGGATTTAAACCAATTGAATTTCTATCATTAGGATCTACAATGTGATATGGAATATTAAAGTTATCTGCAATTTCCATCATATGTGAAATAGAATCATAATCAGGAGATACAGAAGTAAGACCTAAATCTCTATAAATATAGTCTTCACTATTTTGTCCTAATATCATTTTTTTCATATAAGCTTTATATAATGATTCTTTTCCTTGAGTAGGAGTTAACATGTTTAAGTTAAAATGTTCATTAAGATAATCGTTTGTATAAGGACAATTTAAAGTTGCTATTCCAGTTTTTAATGCAGTATATCCCATCTCTTTTGCAGTTGTACGGAAAAACATTTTTTTCTCAATATCACGTGCAACCATTGGTTCAAATACAAGAGATGTTTTTCCTGTTCCTGAAGGTCCTACAACTAAGAATTGATTGAAACGGCTTCCTTCTGGAATAATTTCTTTATTTCCTGTTTCTTTATTCATACATATAAACATTTCACAAGAATAAGCTCCTGTTCCTGTAGTTACATTGCTTAATTTAATTCCAGGATAATCCCAAATTGATTCTTGTAATAAACGAGAATCATATACTTTTTTATATAAGAAACTAAATAAACCAGGTGCTGTAGTTAATGGTAAGTAAATTGCTATAGCTGATAAAGCAGGTCTAAATAGTTCTGAAAATTCTGTTGCTAATACTGGATATCCAGGAAGTGATAATAGACCAAACCAAATTAATTGATTTAACCATTGTACAATCATAGATATTCCAATAATATATAAACAAATTACATATAAATTAAAAAGTGTAGATTTCATCTTATTAGAACTTGCAAATTTAGAAGCAAATCCAAATAAGAATGCAAATACAGGACATGCTAAAGCAAAGGTATACATTATTGGTCCCCAATATGAAACACTAATACCTGTAAATATCAAAAATAATATTTCTACAAGTCTATCTACCATAAAATAAATGGAAAATAGAGTTAATATATATGTTACAAACGTATTTCTGTCTGTTTTTAATATTTTTAAAAAATTGTCAAAATATTTCAAAGTTTCCACCACTTTCAAAATTATAATAATCCACATATATTATCTTACAAAATGGCGAAAAATACAATAGTTTTGAACAAATTTATTAAAAAAATCTTCTTATTATAATAGAAAAAATAAAAAAATATTTTAAAACATTTTTTAAAATACTTGAATATTATAAGCTTTATGAATATAATCTTTAATAGAAAGTTTATAGGTATACTTATAAAAACCTAAATATAAACAGAATTAAGGAAAAATGTAATGTTTGGATTTAAGAAAAAAGAAGGAAAAAAATTTAAAGGTGAAAGTTTTATGCAAGGAGTTATGGCACTTATGTTTTCACAAGTAATCATTAAACTTCTTGGATTAGTATATAAATGGTATTTAACAAATCGTGAGGGATTTGGAGACGAAGGAAATGCAATATATAGTGCAGGATTTTCAATATATGCACTTTTGTTAACAATTTCATCTACAGGAGTTCCAAATGCAGTAGCAAAATTAGTTTCTGAACATACAGCAAAAGGAGATTATAGAGGTGCACATAGAGTTTTTAAAATAGCACTTGGAACTTTTGCAGTTATAGGGTTAATTGGGACTTTGATGCTATTCTTTGGCGCACATTATATTGCAAATGTTTGGCTTGCAATACCAGAAGCAGAATTAACTTTAGTTGCATTATCACCAGCAATTTTCTTTGTAGCAATTATATGCGTATTTAGAGGATACTTTAATGGTAGAGAAAATATGAAAGCAACAGCAAATTCACAGACTATGGAACAATTATTTAAAACAATATTTACAGTATTAGTTGTAGAAGTAGTAGCTATTTGTTCAGGAATAAATACAAATTTAATGGCTGCAGGAGCAAATTTAGCAACTACTCTTGCAACGGTAGGAAGTTTTTTCTATTTATTCCTTTTCTACAAAATGAGAAGAGAAGATTTGTCTAAAGAAATAGTTGCTTCAGAAAATTATGGAACAAAAAGTATATGGAAAACAGTGAAAAATATTTTATCTGTATCAATTCCAATGTCATTAAGTTCTATTTTAACATCAATTAATAGAAATATAGATTCTACTACAGTAAAAAGAGGTCTTCAAAGTTTCTTATCAGAAGGAGATGCATTAAAACAATATGGAATATTAAGTGGAAAAGTAGATACATTAACATCTCTTCCATTGTCTTTCAATATTGCATTTGCTACAGCTTTAGTTCCTGCCATTACTACAGCAATGACTAAGGGTGACATGAAAGTAGCTACAAAAAGAGTATCTTTCTCATTATTGGTTACAATGTTAATAGGACTTCCATGTATGATAGGTATGATGATATTTGCACAACCAATATTAAATTTATTATTTCCTAATGCACCAGATGGAGCATTTATATTTCAAGTAAGTTCTTTAGCGATTATTTTTACAGTATTAGAACAAACAGTAAATGGAGCTTTACAAGGATTAGGAAAAATAATGATACCAGCGATTGCTTTAACTATAGGTGTTGCTATTAAATTTATATTAAATTTAGTATTAGTTCCTATACCACAAATAGGAGCAGCAGGTGCAGCTTTTGCAACAGTTGCATGTCATGCAATAGCTTTTATAATAGGATTTATAGTATTAAGAAAAAATATGAAACTTGATTTAGGTTTTTCTAAATTTTTATTAAAACCAATTATAGCAACTACCATGATGGGAATATGTTCTTATGCAGTATATTTCTTAATGGGAGGTATAAATGCAGGAAAATTGGTAACAATAGTTTCTATACTAATAGCAATTATTGTATATATATTAGCAGTAATAGCATTAAAAATATTTACAAAAGAAGAAATTTTTATGATTCCCTACGGGCAGAAGTTATACAAAATTTTAGAAAAAATAGGAACATACAAAGAAACTGAAAACCCAGTAAAATAGCCAATTCCAAACTCTCACAAACATTAAAACATACGGGCGTAAAGGTTTTAAAAATAAAAAATTAAAAAAAAAGAAGGATTTTGAAAAAGATTGGCGAATATTGTTAGTAGTAGATAAAATATACATGTCTACATATGATCTTATAGGAGGTAAATTAAATGAACAAATCTGATTTAATCGCAGCTATCGCAGCTAAAACAGGAGACACAAAGAAAGGTGCTGAAGCTTCATTAAACGCATTCGTTAATGTTGTTACAGAATCATTAGTAAAAGGAGACAAAGTTCAACTTGTTGGATTTGGTTCTTTCGAAGTAAGAAAAAGAGCAGCTAGAAAAGGAAGAAACCCACAAACTAAAGAAGAAATCAAAATACCAGCTTCTAAAGCTCCAGTATTCAAAGCAGGAAAAGCTTTAAAAGATTTAGTAAATAAAAAATAAGAATGATTTCAATAATAAATATATGAATTCATAGAAGAACAAGATTTAATCTTGTTCTTTTTTTTGTGCATATGAATAATATAAATAATAGAAAAATACAAGAGGTGACGTAAGAATTGATATTAAAAGCAATAAATGTAAGAAAAAATTCTATTATCATAGGTATTGTTGCTATAATAATATTAATATGTATTATAAGTTTTTTCTGCTTAAAATCATATGCAAATGATGAAGAAAATAAAAAATATATAAAATGGGTCGACTTTAATGTTACATTAAGTCTGCTAGAAAAAACATCAAAATTGGATATAGATTCTCATAATAAAAATGAAGAAATAAAATTGAATTGGATTGAATTACTTTCATATTTAGCATCTAAATATGGAGGAAATTTTAAATCTTTTAAACAAAAAGATTTAGACAATGTAGTAAATAGATTAAAAAATGGTGAGACTATGGATCAAATAACAAAAGATATGAAATTGTATCCATACTATATAGAAGCATATAATGCAATTTTAGAACAATTTATAGGAGAATATCAAATAGAAAAAACAAATGATGATGGTACTAAATCATATACAAAAAAATATGGAATAAAAGCGTTTTTACCAATAGCTAAAAATTATGGATTTAGTCATTATGATGATTTTGGTAATTCAAGATCATATGGATACAAAAGAGCTCATCTTGGGAATGATTTAATGGGTTCGATTGGTACACCAATAATTGCAGTAGAATCAGGAATAGTTGAAGCTGCTGGATGGAATCAATATGGTGGATGGAGAATAGGAATTAGAAGTTTCGACAAAAAAAGATATTATTATTATGCACATTTAAGGAAAGATCATCCATTTGCAAAAGATATGTATGAAGGAAAAATTGTAAAAGCTGGTGATGTAATAGGATATTTAGGAATGACAGGATATAGTACAAAAGAAAATATAAATAATATAAATGTACCTCATTTACATTTTGGAATGCAACTTATATTTGATGAAACACAAAAAGAAGGAGTTAATCAAATTTGGATAGATGTATATGCAATTATTAATTTTTTAAAAAAGAATAAATCAGAAGTTTATAAAGCTTATATAGATACAAAAGATTATGAAAGAAAGTACAATATTATAGATCCTAGTATAGAAAAATACCAAGTAGAATAAAATTATTCTGCTTGGTAGAATTTTCCTTGCCATAAATTACGAGCTCTAAATCTTTTTTCAAATCCATGTAATATCCACATTTTATGAGAATTCCAATAAGGTGCAACTAAAATATCTTTAGGAGCATCACCAGATATTCTATGAATAACAAAGGTTGGATTTAAATGTGTCATAATATCAATTAAAGTTTCAATATAATCATCTAAATCTAATGGTTCATATTCACCATTTTTATACATATCTGCTAAAACAGTATTTTCAACTACATATGTAGAATGTATTTTTATACCTTGTATTTTATGAGAATTAACAAAATTAACTGTATTTATAATATCTTTTTTCGTTTCACCTGGGAGTCCAATCATTATATGTACTATAACATCAATATTATATTTGTTTAAAATTTTTACAGCTTCAGTAAATTGAGAAGAAGTATAACCTCTATTAATTTTTTTTCCAATTTCATCATTACTAGTTTGAAGTCCAAGTTCAACACATACATAATATTTATCTATGTAGTTTTTTAATAGTTTTGCTATATCTTCTGTAATACAATCAGGTCTTGTACCAATATCTAAACCTATAATTCTATCATCAACAAGAGCAGAATCATATTTTGATTTCAAATTTTTAATGGAATCATATGTGTTAGTGAAATTTTGAAAATAAACTATAAATTTATTTGCTCTTTTTGCTCTATATGTTGTAAAGTAATATTTTACTTGTTCTGTTATATTTTTATTATTTATTATTAATTCTCCAGAACCTTTTTCACTACAATATATACAACCACCAAAACCTAATTTTCCATCTCTATTTGGACATGTAAAACCACCATCTACACAAATTTTAAGTGTACGTTCTCCAAACTTTTCTTTATAATATTCATTTAAGTGTCTATATCTTTCTAAATCTTCCATAATACAAATATTATATAAAATAAATAATAAACAAGCAATATTAAAAGTTAAAAACAATAAAATAAATAATTAAAATATTAAAAGCAAATAGACTTTATACTTTCAATAGAAAATATAAAGTCTATTATTTTTTATAAATGATTTTCGATTTTTTTAGAGAAAATTTCAAAAGGTTCAATAGAATCTACATCTAAGATAATTTTTCCTTCATTCTCAATAAATCTATATTCATTTTCAGAATAATAATCAGAAAAGGGTTCTAAGATTATTAATTCATTTGTTTCCATATCAAGATTACTGTTATCGGTGACATTGATATAAGAATCTCCATCTTTAACTAATATTGTTGCAGCAGTTCTCTCAGAAGAAAATGAAAATGAATCCTTAATTAATTTAACAAATTCAGCTTCTTGTGTCCCTTCAGCAAAATTAGAATTCATCCAATCTTTTATTGCTTTTACTTTTTGATAATCCTTATCTTCTGGAGTTAATGATTCTAAATACTCTTTTGTATCTTCTTCAGAAACCTGCGTTACAATTAGTGCTAAAAACAAGTCACTAATATGTTTTGACTGGTAATCCCGTAATGTAAGTTTACTCATAAAATGTCCTCCTAAAATAATTATTTTACTAAAGTTGTATTGATTAAAACTGAAAAACAGAAAAATAAAAAAAGTTAGATGCACTAACAATTAGTGCATATTTTAACATGATTTTTAGTAAAAGTCTAGTACTATTTATAAAATAAATAAGAGTGATGATTATCACTCTTTATAATATTTTTTATGTTTAACTTATATTGTTAGTATTATGGCACTTCGGTTATTTTTTCTACTTCAGTTATATAAGAAAGAGAAGGTTTTATTGTATAATTATTAAAAGTCATTTTATTATCAATAAACAGATAAATTATATTTATTGGAGAAGTACTTTTGAATTCAAAATTTCTTTCTCCAGAAATTAATTTTATGATTCCAGCAGCAGAGTTTGAATTATATCTTAAACACAAATTGCATTGTCCGATCAGTACTAGCTGTACCATTTAATACAGTTACATTAAATGTTATATCTTTTTCATTTGGAACGAGCTCTGCACTTTCATCTAACAAACTTTGAGGGAATGTATTATATGAAACTATTCCGTTCATTTAATTTTATAAAGGCTTTTGATTTAGCAGTACCATCTAATGTGATTGAACCATCGGAATTTATTGTACAAGTTAAATCTTTATAGGTAGAACTTTCTGGTATTAATTTTAAATCTACATCAACTGATTCTTCAACTAATATTATGGAACGTATATGAGTTTTTATTTTAACATTGTTAAATGAACTACCTGCCTGTATATAAAAATATTCCACCATAGCATCACAATTTAGTTTTTCTGTAACATTAGTTATATTACTTGATAATTTACAATTTGCTATAGCTGTGTTGCTAAAATCTCTTATAACAACATTGAATTGTTTGGATTTATCCCAAGTTCCTGATAATACATCAATTTGATGAACAAGTGTAGAATCTTTAGATAATAAAGGCTTTGGTGCAGAAGAAATAAGCTCACTAAAATAGGATAAATTGTTAGCATTTATAACTTTTCCAACCAAACCATTAGATATTTTTATATATGCATTTGCATTACCTTTTAATGTTCCGTTGATAGTTATAATATTACTATCATCAATTGTAATAGTTAGTCCAGAAAGTTGTAATGTTCCAGGTTCTAAAGCATTGATTTCTTGATACAATGTTGTTCTTCCAGAAATATTTAAATTAGAAGAGTTTATAGAATATGCGATACCTAAACTAATAAAACAAAAAAATAAGAGAATAGAAACTTGGGTGTTTCTACTCTCTTATGGTGCAGATGGCTTAATTATTTTGCTATCCACACCGCATATTCAAAGCGTTTGAAGGTTTATACCTTTTTCCTAACCAAGTTAGGAAATTTATTTATTTCTTTTAAACATTCTATACTTTCTATAAATTCACGGCTTTTTCTCCTGAATTTTTTTCAATTAATTTAAATCTTTCTTCATACTTATTCATTTGTTCTTCCAAGTATTTTTCGGCTTTTTCACTTTCGGAATTTTGATAGTACCTAAACACATCTCCATAAATATTTATTGTTGTTTGAATATCAGAATGTCCTAAAATATCTTTTAAAACTGTGCTTGTCATACCCGCTTCTATTCCACGTGTTGCAAAAGAATGTCTCAACATATGTGTATTTACCTCAGAAGTCTTTTCATTTATATAGTAAACTCCTTTTTGTTGTGAATATTTTTTATGCTTTACCATTTTCACACGTATGCCAGCATTCATACATATCCTTTTAAAAGCTGAATTAACTTGTCCATCTTCATAATATTTATTATCATTTCTTATAAAAATTAGATTATCTTTATTTGGTATCATTTCGTTTATTGCATTTTCTAAAATTGGTCTTGCTTGTGATAATACTTTTATCTTTCTTTTTCCACTTTTAGTTTTAGGAGTATTCCCAATCACTACTTTATCATATTTATCTTTGGTCATTGTCTGATTTATAGATATGTATGTTAAGTCAATATCTATATCTTGCAATTTCAATGCTAAAACTTCTCCTATTCTCATTCCTGTAAAAAGAGATAATAACAAAATATTATTGTATTTTGATGGGTGTGCTTGTAAATAAGCTATAAATTGATATTGTTCAAAAATCGTAAATGCTTTTACATCTTTATTTTCTTTATAACTTATTGGTTTCTTGATAGTTTCATATCCTGTAAAATAATTTTCCTTTATCATATTTTTAGAATAGGCTTTTTCAAAAACTCTTTTTATAATCCTATATTCTTTTCCAATAGTAGAGTTTGACTTTTCTCGTTCACATTCTAAAAATCTTTCAATTTCCCCTCTTGTAACATATTGAATTGGTTTTAGTGCAAAATTATAACTACTTATAGCTTTTATTGTTTGCATATTTCTGTTAAATCCTGAACCTTTAGTTATTCTGTCTTTATATTTTTGTTCTTCAATTTCTTTAGCTAAAGTAATTATTGAATCTTCATTAGGTTTATATACAGTTTCTTTTACGCCTTCTTCTTGATTTTTAACTATTTTAGCTATTACTCTTTTTACCAATTCTTCTTTGTTAGTGCCTGTTAATTGTTGTCTTATAGGTTTTCCATTGTTTGGATTTGTTCCTAATCTTAAAATTTCTGCTCTATATTCACTATAGATATAAAACTTATCACAATTTTCTGCATCTCTGCAGTTTTTACATTTTCCACATCTATCCATTGTTTCTTTGCTTTTTCTGTTTAAACATATTCTCTTATTTCTACATTCTGAACAAATTGGACAAATTGCTTTTTCTAATGTTCTTTTTTTCTTTCTTTTGTATTCATGAATTGTATAATCCACACCTTCTTTATAATGTTTCTTTTTCATGTACTTCTCCTTCATTTAAATATTTTTATTAATAGTATTTATATAAGGAAAAGTTATGATAATATGTGTCTTGTACTCATGTACTTTTGTAAAGCTTCTGCTTCTATTCCGTATCCTCTACCATATTTTTGTGCTGGGAAATCGGCTCTACGAAATAACTCTAAACATTTTGCTTTACCTAAATGAAACATTTTACAAACATCATTTGTGGTATAAATTACTAACATTGGTTTTCCATCTTTTAAGTTTTTCATATTTCTTTGGCTCCTTTCTGAGTATTGAAAGGTTTTTATATCCTCTCATCTGTTTGCTCAGTTAAAGTCAATTTGTCACCCCATGATTTTAAAATTTTTTTATTTTTTTAAAATTTCGTTATCTTTCAATAATATCAATGGATTGGGCTAATAATTTTTCCAAAAAGATTGCTTTCTTTTATAAAAGATGATAAAATGTTAGCAATTTATATTTTATACTTTTATTGTGCTACGAATATTATAGCATTTTTTTAAAAGAAATCAATACAAAAGTATAAAAAATTAGTAAAAGGATTGATAATATGTTACAAAATTTTAATATAACTTCAAAAGATGGCTTTTCTATTTGGTTTGATAAAAGATATAAAAAAGAATATTACATTACACAATTAGAAATTTGTAAAACTAAATTTGTTTTTGACAAAGGCAACAAATTCAACTCTATTAAACTGATAGAAAATTTCTCTAATGAATTTAATGAAGAAAAAAATATTTATTATAGTTCGTCAAATATGATATCTCCTTTTGAAGAAAACTATGGAATGTTTTTAATTAATTTTTTAAATGCAGATTTTTCTACATTTGAAAGTTCATATCTTACATTTTTCTGTTTTTATGGATTTCAATTATTAAATGAATTTAAAAGTGATATTCCAAGTGCCCATTCTTTTAATAACGAACAAGAATTTAAATGTGCTTATGAAGATATTTTTTATAATTGTAAGAAAAAATTAAAGGACTTTCAAAATGTTATAAGATTATGTGTCAATTATTCATATAATTTAAAAAGAAATAATCACTATAAAAATTCTACTTATCTTGAAAAGTTTATATCATATTCAATTAGCAAAAATTTATTTAAATATACTACCAATATGAATGTATATTTTAATATCAATTATGCTTATAAAATAAATGATATTACTTCTACAAAAATTACTCCGTTAATTGTAAAAGAAAAAATTAATGATAGAGTTATCAATACAAGTGAGAGTAATATTTATAATAGTAATTATATTTCAAATTTAGTGTATTTATCTTTATATGAAATTGCATCCAATTCAAATGTTTGTATTGGAATATGTAAAAACTGTGGAAAGTATTTTGTTTCTTATCGAAAAACTTCTGATAAGTATTGTAGAATTACTTATTCTGAAAATGAAATAATGTGTAAAGATATTGGAATACAAGCTACATATAAAAGAAAACAGAAGAATAATCCTTGTTTAGAATTGTATAGAAAAACTTATCAAAAAAAATTGATGTATGCAAAACGTTCTGAAGATA
>JAAZCX010000049.1 GCA_012513065.1 Clostridiaceae bacterium
GAAGTAAAATTTGCTTTTGATACAGTTATATACTTACTTCCGTTTACATATGTTTCATTTTTATTCTGATAAATTGTATATTTAATGTTAGGTTCAATATTTATTTCATCATTAAAAATAGCTTCAGTATTATAAAATGTTTTAAAATTACTATTAAATTGCCACATACCATATTGTCTATCTGAAGTTTTATTTCTTGATCCAAACCACGCAATCATATTAATATTTTCACTAGATTCTGTTTGAGAAGCTATAAACTCTATGCTAGTATCTTGATTTGGATAAAATTCTGTATCTATATATTGTATACCAGTACTTTCTAAATATTCTATATTTTCAAGCCATACTGCATAAAGAATTATCGCCTCAGTACCACTATATTTTGATCCTGGTTTTAAAAAAACTTCTTTTGAATTATTTGAGATTCCCCAACCGGCAAATGTATAATTTTCTCTTGTAGGTTCTTTACTTGTAATTATTAGGTTTCTATTTGATTGATTTTCTGGTGAATTTTCTCCGCCATTTGCATCATAAATAATAAAATCAGATATTATATCTATTGAAGGCTCTTCAATATTTATGCTACTATCAATAATTGTTACTTCTAAATTTAAATCTATTTTAAACCAATATTTTTTATATTTAACATATAGTTCAGATTTATCAGTCAAATCAGGAATTTTTCCGTTTATGGTTGCTAATTCTGTTGAAAGCATATATTCATTTTCAATATCAGAATCCAGTTTGTCAATAATATCTTGAAATATTGCAGCCCCTTGTTTATCTACTTGAACTTGAAATACTTTTAATTTTAATTCTTCTAAAGCTTGATATTTTGCATTTTCTTCACGTGCTAGTAATACTTTTGATATAAATCCTTCTTCACCCCTAATCATATTTATACTTATTACAGTTAATATCAATAGAATTATAATGGTTATTACTAGTGCTATAAGAGTTATACCATTAGTATTTCTATAATTTTTATTCATCTTATATTTTCCTTCTTTCGTACATTTCTTATATATTATACTTAGTCTTTTTTTCATAATGTGTATGTAATAATTCATGTGCTTTATGACTTCCAGGACAGTCTAAATATTCTTCGTACATTTTTATTACATATGGATTTTGATGTGATTTTCTTATTTTACTTTTTTCGTCTATATCATATAATGCATTTGCTCTTAATTGTCTTACATCATTATCTAGTCTTTTTTTAGAATTTACTATTGGCTGTCCTCCACCCATTATACATCCTCCAGGACATGCCATTATTTCTACGAACTGATAATCAGCTTTTTTAGCTTTTATTTCTTCTAATATTTCTTTTGCATTTCCAAGTCCATGTGCAACTGCAACATTTATATAGCTATCTCCAATTTGAATTGTTGCCTTTTTTATTCCATTTTTTCCTCTAACATCTTCAAATTCTATTTTTTCTAATTCTTTACCTGTAAGTTTTTCGTATGCTGTTCTTAGTGCAGCCTCCATAACTCCACCTGTTGTTCCAAATATTGCTCCTGCTCCTGTTGCTTCACCTATTGGAGAATCAAAACTTGAATCTTCTAATGTTGTAAACTCAATATTTGCTTGTTTTATCATTCTTGCTAATTCTCTTGTTGTAATTACAGCATCAACATTATCAAATTCATTATTTTTCATTTCGTTTCTTTGTCTTTCAAACTTTTTAGCTACACATGGCATTACTGATACTACAAACATTTTCTTTGGATCTAATTGTTCTTTTTCTGCATAATAAGTTTTTAATAATGCTCCAAACATTTCATGTGGTGATTTACAGCTTGATAAATGATTTAATAATTCTGGATAATTCATTTCTATATATTTTATCCATCCTGGGCTACATGATGTTATCATTGGTAATGTTTCTTTGTTATTTATTCTTTCTATAAGTTCATTTGCTTCTTCCATTATCGTAATATCTGCTGCAGTATTTGTATCAAATATTTTATCAAATCCTATCATTTTTAAAGCTGTAATCATTTTCCCTGTTACATTTGTTCCAATTGGCATTTCAAATTCTTCTCCAAGTGCTACTCTAACTGCTGGCGCTATTTGTACTACGACAAATGTTTCTTTATCTCTTATTTTTTTCCATACTTTTGTAGTATCATCTTTTTCTTTTAATGCTCCAACTGGACATGCTTCAATACATTGTCCACAAAATGTACAATTTACATTATTTAAACTTTCGTCATTTGTTGTAGATATTCTAGATTCAAATCCTCTAAATGCTACATCTATTGCTCCTATATTTTGAACATTTTTACATGCTGCAACACATCTTTTACACATTATACATTTACTTGCATCTCTAACTATTGAAGGTGAAATTTCATCTATTGTGTTATTTACTTTTGTTCCTTCAAATTCAATATTTGTAATTCCGAATTTCTTTGTTAATTCTTGAAGTTCACAATTACCATTTCTTACACAAGTTAAACAATCTCTATTATGACTTGAAAGAATTAAGTCTAATATTACTCTTCTATAATTATTTATTTGTTCTGTATTTGTTCTTACAATCATACCTTCTTCTACTTTTGTATTACAAGATGGAACTAATCCTCTTCTTCCTTCTATCTCTACAATACACATTCTGCAATCACCCGCTGCATTTATTTCTTTTAAAAAGCATAATGTTGGTATATCAATATTAATTTTTCTTGCTGCTTCTAATACTGATGTTCCTTTTTTAACTTCAACATCTATTCCATCAATATTTAATTTTATCATTTCTGGCATTTTCATTCCTCCTAAATTCAGTTTTATTTTATTGCTTTAAAGTTGCATTTTGAAGCACATAATCCGCATTTTATACATTTTTCTGTATCTATTTTAAATCCTTCTTCTCTACTTCCTACAATTGCACCAACTGGGCAATTTCTTACACATAATCCACATTTCTTACATATTTCACTATCTATTTGCATTTTTGTTAATGCTTTACATTCTTTTGTTGAACATGCTTTATTTTCAATATGTGCTAAATATTCGTCTTTAAAATATTTCAATGTGCTTAAAACTGGATTTGGTGCTGTTTGACCTAATCCACATACTGATGTTTTCTTAATTGTATCTGCTAAAATTTCTAATTTTTCTATATCCTCTTCTTGTCCTTTTCCTTCTGTAATTCTTTCTAAAATTTCTAACATTCTTTTTGTTCCAATTCTACATGGAGTACATTTTCCACAGCTTTCATCTACAGTAAATCCTAAATAAAATTTAGCAAGATTTACCATACATTTTGAATCGTCCATAACTATTAACCCACCAGATCCCATCATAGATCCTATTTGAGCTAGAGATTCATAATCTATATGTGTATCTAAATGTTCTTCTGGTATACATCCTCCTGATGGTCCTCCTGTTTGTGCTGCTTTGAATTTACGTCCATTTGGAATTCCTCCACCAATATCAAATACTATCTCTCTTAGTGTTGTTCCCATAGGTACTTCTACTAATCCAACATTTACTACATTTCCACCTAACGCAAATACTTTTGTTCCTTTTGATGTTTCAGTTCCTATATTAGAATACCAATCGGCTCCATTTAATATTATTTTTGTAATATTTGCATATGTTTCAACATTATTTATTAATGTTGGTTTTTGCCACAATCCTGAATTTGCAGGAAATGGTGGTTTTAATCTTGGTCTTCCACTTTTTCCCTCTATTGATTCTAATAGGGCTGTTTCTTCTCCACATACAAATGCTCCTGCACCTAATCTAACCTCTAAATCAAATTCAAAATCTGTTCCAAATATGTTTTTTCCAAGTATTCCATATTCTTTTGCTTGGTCAATAGCTTTTTGGAATCTTTGTACTGCAATTGGATATTCTGCTCTTACATAAATATACCCTTTATTTGCTCCTATACTATATCCTGCTATCATCATTGCTTCTAATACACAATGTGGATCTCCTTCTAGTATGCTTCTGTCCATAAAAGCTCCTGGATCTCCTTCATCTGCATTACATACTACATATTTTTGTTTTCCTTCTGCTATTTTTGCAAATTCCCATTTCTTACCTGTTAAGAAACCTGCTCCTCCTCTTCCTCTTAATCCTGAAGATGTTACTTCTTTAATTACTTCATCTGGGCTCATTTCTAACAAAACTTTTTCAAGTGCCTTATATCCATCAAATGCAATATATTCATCAATATTTTCTGGATCTATAACACCACAATTTTTTAATGCGATTCTTTTTTGTTTTTTATAGAAATTCAATTCATCTAATTTTTTTACAGTTGTATTATTAGTATCTTTACATAGTAGTCTTTCAACAATTTTTCCTTCTATAATATGTGTATTTATTATTTCTTCACAATCTTCTGGTGTAACCATTGCATAGAATACATCTTCTGGTCTTATTATTACAATTGGTCCCTTACTACATAATCCAAAACATCCTGTTTGTATTACTCTTACATTTTCTATATTTTTTTCTTCTAATATTTTTCTGAAATTTTCTATTATTTTTGGAGATTTAGAAGAAGTACATCCAGTACCATGGCAAACTAAAATATGTTTTTCTTTCACATTTTCTGATGAGTTAACTCTTATATCAAGTTCTTTTATTTTTTCTTCTCTTATTTTTCTTATTTCTTCTAGAGTTTTCATTAATTTCCTCCTTAATCTTTATTCATATATTCATCTATAACTTTATCTACTAATTCTATTGTTGCTTTTCCGTACACTTCGCCATTAACTGTAAATACAGGTGCTAATCCACATGCTCCTATACATCTTGTTGATTCTATTGAAAATTTTCCATCTTTTGTAGTCTCACCTACATCTATTCCTAGTCTTTGTTTTACTCTATCTAATATTTTTTCTGATCCTTTTACATAGCATGCTGTTCCTAAGCATACTGCAATATTATATTTTCCTTTTGGTTTTAATATAAATCTTGCATAAAAAGTTATTACTCCATATATTTCTGCCATAGGCATTTTTAAATACTCTGATATTTCAAGTTGTGCATTTTTTGGTATATATCCGTATGCTTCTTGCACTTCATTTAAAATTTGTATTAAATTATTTTTGTCTGCATCATATTTTTGTAAAATTTGTTCCATTTTTTCATCTTTCATATTGCTGTTGCAATTACATTTACACTCCATAATATTCCTCCTATAATTTTGTTATTTTTATTATAATATTAAATTCAAAAAATGTATAGTTATATTTTAATAAATTTATTTAAAAAAACAAAGTCTTTTTTAGACTTTGTTTATATCATTAAATTATTTGTATATTTTAAATTCTATTAGGTTTAAGTATTATTTAACACTATTTAATATAAAATTAACAACATTTTCTGTGTTATTGTTTTTCTTATATTCTTTATTTTCCTCTTCATTTAATTCTGTTAAGTATTTATTATATTCTGGTATTATTGATATTGAGCTTAATGGATATCCTGGAGTTCTGTTTTTAGATGCTTTATCTGTAAATACAAAATTACTTTTACTCCAACTATATTGTTTTTCTTCTTTTCCATCATATATTACCATTCCATATACCCATTTAGCTGTTAATTTTCCACCATATTCTTTTACTAAATTTGTATAATATATAATCATTTCATCATCTGATAATTCTTTACCATTTACTCTTCTTACATGTGTACCTGGTTGTTTTTCTTCTGGTAATTCCTCTATAAATAAATTATCATCCATTCCTATTGTTGTTATTTTTGTAGCATCATAATATGCTCTTGCCTTTATCTGTGCATTTTCAATGGCATTTTTACCATTTTCATCAATGTCTAATTCAAATCCTAAATCTTTAATTGTTATTAATTCTATTCCTTCTTTTTTTAGTTCTTCAACATATCTTTTAGCTTTTGATTCATTTGTTGTTGCAAATAATACTTTCATTTCATTTACTCCTTCTTAATTTCTATATGTATAAAATTATTATTTTAATTTTTAATTAATATATCACTTTTTGTTAATCAAAACAATATTTATCAAAAAATATAGAAGTAGATATTTTTTAATATCTACTTCTATATCTGTTTTATATTAATTTTTCTTTCTTACTGGTACTTGTATTTCAGTTAACCATTCTTCTTCACTATCTTTATTCCACATTCCATCAATATATCTTTCTCTTGGTGATTCAATAATTTCGTAATTATTTTCTTCTATGTATTTCATTATAAAACTATATGCATTTGGTAAGTTTTCATAAGAACCTTTACTATAAATACATACTGCATTTACAGGTTTTAATTTTTTAAATTTTATTGTTTCATTTGATATTCCCTCTTTTTCTACTGCTTGAGCATATCTAATTAACATGTTATCTTTTTTAAATTCTTCATCTAAATAATTGATATAACAATAGTCTGGTGATATACATTTGATATCTGGATTTAATTTTTCACATTCTTCACCTGATGATAATATAAATCCTATTATCTCACTAAAATCTTTTATTCTTGCTTCTTTGTAATAAATAGTGTACTCTGGTAACTCTTTTGTTATCACTTCATAATTCATAACTTTTCCCTCCAATATATAATTTATTTTTGTAAGTTGATTTTTACACAAATTTAATTCTTGTTCAATATTTTGTTTTCTACTTTTTAGTATATTATTATAGTCATTTTCATTTATTAAAATTTGTTTAATTTCATTAATACTTAAACCTATTTGTCTTAGAGATATTATCTTAGCCAAATCTACTAATTGATTTGTTTCATAATATCTATATCCACTTTCTTTATCAATGAAGTATGGAATTAAAAGTTTTTCTTTTTCATAATATCGCAAAGTTTTTATTGTAGTTTTTGCTAATATTGAAAATTCACCAATCTTGTACATAAAATCAACTCCTAAATAAAACTATATTCTATCCTCTTAAGGGAGAGTCAATACTTTTTTATATTTTTTTAATTTTTTTCTAAAATATTGTTTATATCTTTCTTTATAAGTCCTTGCATAGTATCTTTATATTTCATATAATTAATTTTTTCCAATTTGTTTTTTATATCTGTTAACAATTCTTTTTTATATATTAATAAATATTTTAATGAAGCTAAACATTGTCTAACTGCTGTTGGTTTTTCATCATCCAATTCTAATAAAACTTTTTCTATATTGTTATTAATTTTATTTTCTTTATCCCATTTTGCTTGAATACAAATTAATCTAAATCCTCTTACTCTAATAAATGTTTTTTCATTATCAAGCATTTTAATAAATTCATCAATATATTGATAAACTTCATTTGTCTCTAAAGATAACTTTTCCAATTTTAAAAGATTTTCGTAACCTATTTCATTATCTTTATCATATAACATATTTATTTTTTTGATATCCATATATACCCCAAAAAATATGTATTAATTTAATTTTTATTTTTAACTTCCAAAAGCATTTATAAATGAATGTAATAATATTGATGAATACGTATTTTTATTTTTATATCTAAAGAATCCAAAAACTATTCCTAATATAATCCCTGTTATTACTTTCCAAAACATAATATTTAATATATCTGCATTTGGATTAACTAATGATGTTCTCCATAAAATTGTATCTATATAACCAAAATGCCATATTCCAAATAATATTGTAGAAGTTATATATGCAAACATATCATTCTTAGTATCAGAAATTTCTTTCCATATAAATCCTCTAAATATTAGTTCTTCAAATATTACAGTTATTATTGAACCATAAATAAGAAAACATATATTATATAATGAATATTTTTTTGTAATTATTGGTGTTGTTATTATAAATAAAGCAAGTATTATAGTTAATATTACATATATTTTCAAATTGTTTTTTGGTAATATATTTAGCTCTTTTTTACATTTTTTTATAATTATTAACATTCCAAATATCATTATTATCATAAAAGTAATACTCACAATTGCATCTGTAAATAGCGTTCTTTCTACAAATATAAATACTATATTTTTTAATAAAATTCTTAATATTTGTATTAATGATAATATTATCATAATTATTGCTATTTTTTTAATTTTCATTTTTATTTTCTCCTTTTATAACTTTGTTAATTAAAACTGTTTTTTATTTTATAGAAATTTTTTCAACTTTATATTCATATTTAATTAATTCTTTTTTGTATGTTAAAAATGAATGATCTATATCAAATCCTAAAATGTTTTTTATTTTATCAAAAGATAACTTGTAATTTTCTTTATTATTTATTTTTAAATAATACCACAATGGATCGTATTTACTCATATTCTTTATTTTCCTTTTTTACTTTTTCAAATATATTAATCATTAACGGTATTTTGTTATAGTAATTAATAATCTCAATGATACTTGGTTTTATAGATTCTTTACCTAAATTGATTTCAGTAATATCATTACTATGAATTTCCAAAGCTCGCTTTAAGCTAAATTCAAGCCAATTACATTCATAAATTATTCCAGCATAAACTGCATTATTTATATCTTCTTCTAATTTATTAATTGATAAATATTCTTTTATAAAGGTATAATATTTTTCTTCATTCACATCTGCCGACATAAACCATGCTGTGTTAAAAAAATCTATAGTTGGATTATCAATAGTTGAAGTTTCCCAATCTATTATATATGGTATGTTATTTCTCCATATGATATTTTTTCTATTTAAATCTCTATGTACATATGATTTATTATCGTTTAAATTCTTATATGATAAATATACCTTATTATATATTTCATTTAATTTATCGTAATTTTTACAAAAAAATTCTGCCCATTCTTCTTTATTATCTTTTAGAATAGTATAATATTTTTTATAATCTATTTTTTTATATTTTATTGTTTTATAATTCATATTGTTTTTTGTTTCGATTATATGTAATTTTGCTAATGAATTAGCAACCGCTTCTAAATTATCCGATGTTATTTGTTTGGTTAATAATATTTCGCCATCACACCAATTATATATTAGTATATAATTGTCTTCTACTATTTGTACAAACTTGTTATTGACTTTTATTGCTCCTATAGTATTTATTCCATTTTCACTTGCTATATCAGCTATTTTTTCAGAGTTTTCGATTCTTTGTAAATATGTTTTATCTTCATTAATTTTATTTTTGTTAATTATTTTTATAGCATAAATACCTTCTGATGTTACTATTTTATATACTTTATTAGTTATGCCACCATTAATTATTATTGGAGATTTTTCTAAATTTCCTAGTTTAAACTCTTCACACATTTTATTAAAAATTTTTTTCATATTTATTCCTTACTTTTAATATTAAATTATATATTATATTTTTCTCATTCTCTTTTATATTTTATAATATATCATAATAAATTTTAATTATTAATTTTACTATTTCTATTGTTAACTTATAATATATTTTTCTGTTATAAATATTTTATCTAAAGTTTTTTGTTTAAATGAATTATATATTAATTTAAATATATAATCCAAATTAGTTTCTATATAATTTTGTATTTCTATATCTTTTACTAATAGTTCTTTTTTTATATCAATATATAAATTTTGTAATTTATCTTTTATTTCTTGTTCTGTCTTATTTTCTAATATGTCATAAATTTTATTTAATTCTTCTTTAGTGATAATTAAATTTTGCACATTTTTATTAACTAATTTACAAGCATAAATCTCTAATAATACAATTTCAAAAATATTAATAATTAGTTCTTTATATCTTGTTGAATAACCACTTAACAGATATTTTATTTTTTCTTCAGAAAACATTTTACAAAATTTATTTTCTAAATATAGTGATTTAACATATTTTTCAACAAATTCAACTCCTTGTAAATTTCTTATATAATTATTATTAAACAAAGGATAATCTGCTGTAATTTTCATATCTTGTGCATCAAAATCAGGATCATATATTTTTAAGAAGCCTTTTATTCCTCCTAATATAGTATCCTCATAAATCATATTTTCTAAATTTAATTTATTTTCTTTTATCTTTATATAATAAACTCTTATTACATTTAGTAATTTTTCTATTCTTTTTCTTCCTTCTAAGTAAATAAAGTTTATCCCTTTATCTTTTATTGTTCTTACTGCATCATCTGGGTAATTAAATGTTTTTAAATATATTTCAATTATATATATATTAGAATTTGATATTTCTTCTAATATTTCTTTTCTAATTGAAGAACTTTCTGTTCCATTGTATTTATATACAATTTTATCTAATAATTTTAATAATTGTGTTTGTATATCTAATATATCAGCATCATTTAACATTCCTATATTGTAAGCTTCATTTATTAATGTTTTGAAATAATTTTTTTGATCTAAATTGTCTTTTTTTATTAGACTTATAACATCAATATTATTCATAATCTTTATCATCACTTTCTTTATTATTTAATGAAATAGGTCTTGTTAAATCTTCTCTCATTTTATTCATAACTGTTCCTGATAAGTAATCTAAATCGCCTTGACAAATTCCATCAAAATTTTTTTTCATAAATTCTATTAATTCATTATCTGAAATCAAATCCATTGTTTCATTTTTATACTCATAAAATATATCTATTAGTTCATATAATGTCTCTGCATAATTTTGTTGAAATATATATGGAGAATCGCAAAATTCTTTTATAATTTTATCTATTACGCTTTCTCTAAATTCAATTCTTCCTGTTTCCTTTAAAGTTTCTACTTTTCTTTCTATTATGTTTTTTATTTGATCATCTGTTAAAGTAATTCCATACTTTTTTGTATATTCATTACAATTTTTAATCTTTGTTATTTCTAATTTTCTTTTTTGCTTAATAATATCTAAATCTACATCATCCAATTTTACACACCTCTATAATTTATATATCATATATTTTTAAAAAATAATAGTCTTGTATTTTTTTAAATATTATGCTGTTACTATATTTATAAAGCAAAAAAGAAAGAAAATACTATTTTTTTATATTTCTTTCTTTTTATTACATTTTTTTATTTTAATAATGAATAACATTCATTGTCTAGTATTCTTCCATCATATGTTTTTTCTGCTTGCTTTAGAGTTCCTTCATATTGAAATCCATTTTTTTGTAATACTCTTTTTGAGCTTTTATTATATGGATAGCAATATGCTGATATTAACTCTAATTTTAAATCATTAAATCCATATTTTATAATTTCTTTGACCGCTTCTGTCATAATACCTTTGTTCCAGTATTTTTCACTCATTGCATATCCAATCATTTTTACATTGTCATTTTCTCTTTTAGGATCTTCTATTATTCCGACAGATCCTATCATTTTATTATTTTCTTTTAATATAATTCCAAATACACCTTCTTTATTAATAAAGATATCCTTTGCAATTTTTTTTGTTTCTTCTATAGAATTATGTGGTTCCCATCCTGCATTTGGTCCTACATTTGGTTCTTTAGAGTATTCATACATATCATTTATATCGTTTTCATTTATTTCTCTTAATATTAATCTTTCTGTTTCAATTTTCATATTTTGTATCTTCCTTCATCTTTTTATGTTTATTATTTAGACTTCCAGTCTAATCCATTGTCTTCACTCAACAAATTTAAATATTTTTTTTCTCCATTTGTTATAGTATAAGCTTTAATTTTTAATATTTCATTTTCTATATATGGTAATCCTTCAAAATATATATTTTTTTCTTCTAAATTATCTGTTTTTATAATTTTTACATCTTCAAAAGTTTTACCACCATTTGTTGTAATCAATAATCCTCTATTATTTCCATCTGTTCCTATAATTCCTGGATCATTTATTTTTATTCTTTTTTTACTTTCTCACTCTCTGAGCAAACTTCAATCTTATTTTAAACTCATCACAGCTACGCATTCAACGTGGCACGAGTTGAGTGAATGAATGTCATATCGGTATTTTTAGTACCTGCTCGTTCACGGAAACATATC
>JAAZCX010000050.1 GCA_012513065.1 Clostridiaceae bacterium
GAAAAAAGAGAGATAAATTCTCTTTAAAGTATATCTCCCTTTCTTCTTTTTATATATTGAATTAAATAATTGTATTCATCTTCATATTTAAACTTAACTTTAATTTTCTTATCTTCATAAACATATATATCATCTATTAGTCCATCTATAAGTTCTCTTGATAATGAATTTACATTCTGATATTTTTCAAAATATTCAATCCATTCTCCAGAGGTACTCATTTTGTCTAAATTCTGTAATTCTTTATAGTTTTCTTCAATATATGCTTCATTTTCCCTTATTTGCCTTCCGTATTCTTGGGTGTAGTCATTATATTCCTTTTCTGTAATAATGCCTAATTTCCAATCCTCGTAAGCCTCTTTTCTTAACTTTCTTTTAATATTCAATGTTTCTTCACATTTATTGATATTTTCTAGCAAATAACTTCTACGATTATCATTAAATGTTTTACTATCTATTTGTCCTTTTATTCTTTTCATATCTATTATAAGTCCAATTTGAACTTTTACGCTTTCTAAAACTGCTTTTTCTAATTCATCATTTTTTATACTATGCTTTGTACAAATTTCTCCACCAGACCTCATATATGCAGAACACATATAATGATAATAATTTCTAGGTTGTCCTTTATATTTTCCTGGTATCTTTTTACTCATTGCCCTTTGGCAATCTCCACATTTAATATGTCCTGCAAATATGGATATTTTTCCATCTGTATTCATTCTTGTATCTCTGTCTAGTATTGCTTTTTGTACCTTATCAAATGTATCTCTATCTATAATTGCATCATGTGTATCTTTTACAATAATCCATTCTTCTTGTGGTACTAATACTCTTTTATGTATTTTATAACTAATTAGTTTTCCTTTGTTTTGAACTAAATCTCCACAATACATTTGATTTCGTAAAATATCTCTAATTGTTGTTGAACACCAAGAATATGTAACTTTATCGGTATTATTCTTAAATGGTGTTTTCATTTTTAAATCTATTGCTCTATGTCCTGTTGGATTTAATATTCCTAATTCATTTAATTTTTTTGCTATTGCTGTTCTTCCATATCCATTTAAAGTAAGTTCATATATCATTCTAACGACTTTTGCTGCATCTTCATCAATAATTAAATGATGTACATCATCTGGATCTTTGATATATCCATAAGGTGCATAAGCTCCAACATATTCTCCTTTTTTCATTTTTACATTTAATACTGCCTTTATTTTATTTGATATATCTCGACAGTATTCGTCATTTATTAAATTTTTAAAAGGTACAATTATGCTATTAACTGATTCAGGATTTTTTATGCTATCTATTTGGTCATTAACTGCAATAAATCTTATATTATATAAAGGAAATACTTTTTCAATATAATTTCCAACTTCAATATAGTTTCTTCCTAATCTTGATAAATCTTTTACAATAACAGTATTAAATTTCTTTTCATATAAGTCTTCTAACAATTTTTCAAATCCTGGTCTATTAAAAGTAGTTCCAGAAAATCCATCATCTGTATAATAATCATATACTTCAATATCTGAATTATCTTTTAAAAATTGATTTAATAACATTCTTTGATTTGTTATACTATTACTTTCTTCTTTATCTCCATCTTCTACTGATAATCTTATATATATTGCTGCTTTATATTGATAACTTTTCACATTATCTTTTTCTTCTTTATTATATTTACTTTGTCTAGGCATTAGTATTTCCCCCTTCCTTTACAATTTTCAAATAATCCATTGCTAATTTAAAAGCGTCTTCATACTTAAATACTAATTTAATTTTTCTACCATCATTATTGATATAAATTTTTTCTATTAAGTCATTTAACATTTCTTTTGTAATCTTCCTTTGATTTTTATATTTCATTAAAGTATCTACCCAGTTATTTTCAGCAACATTCTTATAACTTAATCTTGCCTCCATTAACTTTGCTTTTTCTTTTTTAATTTGTTCCTTTATATTTTCTTCCTCTTTAACATTCTCTCTGATAAAAGCAATATATTCTTGCTCGTCAATTTCCATATCTCTGAATTTTGTGAAATATTTTGTTCTTTCTTTATCAAGTCTTTCTAATTTATTTTTTAAATTCTCAACATTCTCTTTTATTTTGTCTGCATATTCTTTATTTTCTTTAACAGATAATCTTGCATTTTCAAATCCATTTAGTAAATCTATATGATATTTAATACTTCTAAAAATACATATTTTTAACTTGTCCACATCTATTACATAAGGTTTATCATTTTGATTATTGCATTCTTTACATTCCAATACATATTTATCAATTTCAGTATTATTTATCATACTTTTTTCTTTTATAGTTGCTACTAATGGCTTATTACAATTACTGCAAAATACAATTCCGTCAAATATAGAAATATTTTCTATTCTTCTGTTCCAATTAAACTTTCTATCTTTTCTTATTTTTTGTATATTAAAAAATCTTTCTTTTTCTATAATTGGTTCATGTGCATTTTCAATTATAATGTAATCTTCTTCATCGTTTTTTAATCTCTTATGTACTTTATAACTAATTCCTCTTGTCTTGTTTTGAACTAAATCCCCACAATAAACTCTATTATCTAATATCTTTCCGACAATACTTGCTGTCCATTGTTTTGCAACTTTACTACTTGATGATGTAATTTTTAAAATCTTACAATTATATTCGCTTGGTGTTAATACATTTTTTTCATTTAATTCTTTAGTAATTAACACATTACCAATTCCAGATTCGCATAAATCAAATATTCTTCTTACAACACTTGCTGAAGCCTTATCTACTATTAGTTTGTGTTTATTATTTTCATCTCTTATATAGCCAAAAGGTGGTATTCCTCCTATATATTTCCCCTCTTTTTTCATAACCTCAAATGTCTTTATCAATTTATCTGATACATCTTTGCAATACATTTCATTCATTATATTTTTTAAAGGAAAAATAATATCATCTACTGACTTTTTATCTTTATAACTATCTATCTTTTCACAAACAGATATAAATCTTATATTATCTTTCATAAATGAATTTATCTTATTTCCAACTTCAATATAGTTTCTTCCAAAACGAGATAAATCTTTTACTATAACTGTATTTACTATTTCTTTTTCTATATCTTTCATCATTTTCTTGAAAGCAGGTCTATCAAAAGTTGTTCCAGAAAATCCGTCATCAATATAATATTCTTTAACATTAAGTTCTTTATTTTGTTCCAAATACATATTTAAAAGTTCTTTCTGATTGATAACACTATTACTTTCTGCTTTATCTCCATCTTGAACTGATAATCTAATATATACGGCAACATTCCAAACTTTTGATTTATTTATTTCAATATCATATTTACTTTTTCTACCTCTTTTCATTTTCTAAAACCTCCTACACCCAAATAGTAGCATAACCTTTGATTTTATCCTATTTTGCAAAAATTCCTTAATTCTAAAATTTACACATTTGACATTTCTCTCATTTTGTATTCATTTATTAAAGTAGCGTCTATACACTCCATTGGAGATATATTAGAATTATCTGAAAACTCCATTTCCACTACTATATTTCCAACTCTAATTGCATAAGGATTTTTAATCTTTTGAAAGAAATTAAGTATTCTCGATTCTAATGAAGTATTAGAATCTATACTAATATTATCAATTTTATCAATTCTTCTATTTGCAATATCTGCTTGTAAATTTTCTTTGCTTTTCTTTAGTTTGTATTCTAATTGATTAATTTCCTCCATAACTTTTCCTTTCAAAAAAGATGCTAGTAAAAAACTAACATCTTTCTTTATTATTTATTTTTCATATTTATTCATTAAATATTCTGCCATTCCCTCCACTCCATCTTTTGCATATAAAGTTTGTAGTGGATCTATGCACTTTTTAAAATTTCTCATATTTATTTCATTTGCTGATTTTGTTAAATTATGTAATGCAATTTCTCCATAAGCTCTTACTTGTTCCCATGTATAAAGTTCTTTACCCATTTGAAAAACCTCCTAATTTTTATTTTTCTAATTTTTTTCTTTCTTATTTGTTCTTTTTCATAATCTCTCCAGTATTGTGCTTCTTCTTCTAATTCATAAGTTCTTTCTTGTTCTGACTTACTTTTACTGCCACCTATAATTATTAAAATCATAGGTAGTCCCATTAAAAAGAATAATATTATAATCATTGAAATAATATCTAACATTTTAGCCTCCATTTTAATAGTTAAATTATTTTAACTTTAATTGTTCCATTCATTTATTAGATTGCTATTGTTTCTAGCAACATTGGTTATCTACCACCCAGAACTCTGGTTTGTACTCATTGCGTGGGACGCACCATTATAGAAACATTATGGTCTATTCCTATAACTTTACGCTCGTTCTATGACTATACAAAAGTATCCAAACTACTTCATAATAAGATAACATTCTTATTAGATATCTAAATAGTTGCTAACCCACCTAGAATGTAGTTCTTGTCGTTCTAATAAAATCTATTCAATTTTCAATGTGCATACCATAGTAGAAGTTTTTTAACCCTTCTACTATGAACAGCACAAAAAAATCGAAAAAGTGGACATCAAATTTCAAATTTTTTATAAATTTTTTTATTTCGTATCAATTCAATAGAATATGTAATCAATTCGCTCTTTAAATCCTCGTTAATTTCC
Source organism: Clostridiaceae bacterium (assembly GCA_012513065.1). Lineage (GTDB taxonomy): Bacteria > Bacillota > Clostridia > TANB77 > CAG-508 > UMGS1663. The sequence continues at coordinate 4,670 of JAAZCX010000050.1, forward strand.
CCATCATCATCTTTAGAATTACTATTTATAAGTTTCATTATTTTGTCTAATACTCTTACTAATGCTGTATCATCATATACAGCTTGTCTTAATAATTTATAAAACTCTGTATTATATTGCATTTTCTCATTCCTCCATAACCTTTTTTAATTTCTTTAAGGCTCTAGTTCGCCTTTTCTTTAAAGTTTCTATATTTTCATTTGTTATTTCAGATATTTCCTTATAACTTAATCCCTGTGTATATAATAGGTTTAATAATTTAATTTCAGTATCATTTAAAACTCCTATACTTGATATATCTTCATTTATAACATCTTTTGAATTTGGACATTCAATTTCTTCTAGTTCAACCTCATAATCTCTCATTCTCTCATAATCTCTAAAATAATTTAATCTCATGTGATAAAGTGCTTTTTGCATATAATTTATAAATTTTGCAAGTACAACATCATCTTCTAATTCTTCATTAGACATAAGAAAAACCTCCTATTCACTCAAATTTCAGTTAATTCAAGTAATAGGAGGTCCTCTACATTTAGGAGCTAAAAACACAAAATGAGCAGAAAAGTCTATAAAATCTTTTCTACTCACTTTGAAATATGCAATTATATTGAAATCAATCAAGACAATTCTCAAATCTACACACCTCTTAATGCGTAGATTTTTAGAACATAAACATAAACATTTCTATAAAGCTACGCCAAAAAATCTCTCATAAAATTTTTTCTTCAGCATGTTTATGCTTAATAAGTACATAGAATGGAATTGTCTTATATAAAAACAAAAAAGCACACAATTAACCATTAAAAGTTAGTGTATGCTTTCTAAATTATTTTTATATAATAAATAAAAATCCATCTTATCCCTCCCTGATTTTAAAAAAACATCATTGGTAATCTGATGGATTTCTCTTTCGTTTTTAATTTCATCGACATAGTACCACATTTTTTGACACAAAAACTAAATAGTTTATGAAATGTCTAATTTATATACAAAAAGTCGATTTTTTATTTTCGTATATGAAATATGCTATTTCATATAATGATTATAACTATCAAAATATGCTTTTTTCCGATATTTTCTGGTAATTTCAATAAAAATATATCATATTTCTATCGCAAAATTTGTCGAATTGTGCAAATATACAAATTTTTTCTGTTCGTAATAGTCTATTTCCCCTAGAA
>JAAZCX010000051.1 GCA_012513065.1 Clostridiaceae bacterium
AATAAAAAAATATGTATAGTGATACTATAAATGTAGATTAAAAAGTTTAAAAGTCTTCGGAATAAAAGAAAATAGGAAAATTGTGAAACTTTAAAAAACGTATACATAATGTAATAAAAAATGATCAAAAAATAAAGAAAAAATTAATAAGAAATTCACAAAAAATAGTAAAAAAATTAATTAAATAAAAATAATTATATAAATAAAAATAAATTATCAAAAAAGAATATTATAATTTTAATTATCATAAATAAAAGTATTAAAAAAATATTTAAAAGTAAAATTATAATTTAATATATTTAAAAATTAAAATAAATAAAAACCATTTATTTAAAATGGCTTTTATTTTAATCTTATTTATTTTAATGTTTTTTCTTTTATAATATTTTCTAATTCAGTTGCATTTTTTAATTTATTTTTATTATTTAAATTATCTTTTGCAACAGTCATTAATAATTTTATTCTATTTGTTTGATTTGCTTCACTAGCTCCAGGATCGTAATCAATAGGTGAAATATTTGCTTCAGGATATTTGTCACGTATTGTTTTTATAACACCTTTTCCAACAACATGGTTTGGAAGACAAGCAAATGGTTGAACACAAACAATATTTGGAATATCATGTTCCATATATTCAATCATTTCAGCAGTTAAAAACCAACCTTCACCGGTTTGATTTCCTATAGATAATACATCTTTTACTTGTTCTTGTAAATGCCATATATCACAAGGTTGTAAATATCCTTTTTCAGAACTAGTAAGTGCTATTCTTACATCTTTTTCTAATATATCAATAAGCTTAATTGCTGTTTTAAATATTTTTGCTTTAATTTTATCTGTTTTAATTAATTGATTAAATGTTATTTTATGAGTAGCAATAAATTTAGCAAATCCCATAAAATCTGGAAGAATGACTTCTGCACCTTCTTCTTCTAATTTATCAGCAACAAAGTTATTTCCAAAAGGATGATATTTAATTAAAACTTCTCCTACAATACCAACTTTTGGTTTTTCTACAGAAGTATCTAATTCTATTTTTTCAAAATCTTCTACAATATCATAAATACTTTGTTTAAATTCTTTCATAGATGATTTTTCTAATAATTTTTTACATTTTTCCATCCATGTATCAAATAATTTTTTAGATTCACCTTTATTAATTTCATATACTCTATTTTTTGTTAACATTTTTTGAAGTAAATCAGCATATATCACTGTTTTTAATAATTTCTCCATTAAAGATATAGTTATTTTAAATCCAGGCATTTTTTCCATACCTACAATATTAAATGAAATAACAGGAACTTTTTCAAAACCAGCATCTTTTAGTGCTTTACGAATAAATCCTATATAATTTGTTGCTCTACATCCACCACCTGTTTGAGACATAATTAAAGCTGTTTTATTTATGTCATATTTTCCAGATTGAAGAGCTTCAATCATTTGTCCAGTAGTTAATATTGAAGGATAGCAAGCATCATTATTTACATATTTTAATCCTGTTTCAACAGTATGATCTGTACATTTATCTAATAATTCTACATTATATCCAGATGAACGAACAGCAGATTCTAAAAGTTCAAAATGTATTGGAGCCATCTGAGGTATTAAAATTGTATAATCATTTTTCATTTCTTTTGTAAATATAATTTTGTTGCATTCATAATTACCGTTTTCATTTTGTGTACTAATTGTTTCACGTTTTTTCATACTAGCTAAAAGTGAACGAATACGGATACGTACAGCTCCTAAATTATTTATTTCATCTATTTTAATTAAAGTATACATTTTACCATAACTTGATAAAATTTCCTCAACTTGATCTGTTGTGACAGCATCTACACCACAACCAAAAGAATTTAATTGTACTAATTCTAAGTTGTTTTGTTTTCCAACAAAATCAGCAGCAGAGTAAAGTCTTGCATGATATACCCATTGATCAACTACTCTTAAAGGTCTTTTGGCTTCACTTAAATGAGAAACACTATCTTCAGTTAATACACATAAACCTAAAGAAGTAATTAAAGTATCAATACCATGGTTAATTTCTGGATCAGAGTGATAAGGTCTTCCTGCTAAAACAATACCATGTAAATTATTTTCATTTATATATTTTAAAGTTTCTTCACCTTTTTTCTGAATATCATTTTTAAAATTTTGATATTCAGTTTCTGCTTTTTTAGCAGCAATAAATAATTCTTTTTTAGTAAAATTATATTCTTTAAATTCAGGTAAATCTATCATAGTTTCCGATAAATTTTTAGCATCAAAAGGTAAGAATGGATTTAAAAATTTAATATCTTTATTTTTAAGTTCCTCTACATTATTTTTTAATACTTCTGAATAAGAAATAACAATTGGACAGTTATAGTGGTTATCTGCCTGTTTATATTCTTTTCTTGAATATGGTACACAAGGATAAAATATAGTGTTTATTCCTTGTGTAATTAAACCTACAATATGTCCGTGAGAAAGTTTTGCTGGGAAGCAAACTGACTCGGAAGGCATAGATTCCATTCCTTTTTCATATGTTTTACGATTACTTTTTTCTGATAATATAACTCTAAAACCTAAATTTGTAAGGAAAGTAAACCAGAAAGGATAATCTTCATACATATTTAAAACTCTAGGAATTCCAATAGTTCCACGTGTTGCTTTATCTTCTGATAGAGGTTCATAACTAAACAATCTATCATATTTATATTTCATAATATTTGGTAAGTCTTTTTTATCTGTAATATTTCCAGCACCTTTTTCACAACGATTTCCAGAAATGTGTTTAGAACCATTGTTAAATTTGTTGATTGTTAATAAGCAATGATTTTCACATCCATTACAACGAATATGTGAAGTGGTAATTTCAAGTTTATCCAAAGCTTCTAAACTTAATAATTTAGAATGATATTCCATATCCATATTTGATTCATATTGTTCTTCAGAAAGTAAAGCTGCACCATATGCACCCATTAACCCAGCAATATCAGGTCTTACAACGTTTTTACCCACAATTAATTCGAAGGCACGAAGAACTGCATCATTATAAAAAGTTCCACCTTGAACAACAATATGATTTCCAAGAGTTTTTACATCTCTAACTTTCATAACTTTTTGAATAGCATTTTTTATTACTGAATAAGAAAGTCCAGCAGAAATATCTCCAACACTATAACCTTCTTTTTGAGCTTGTTTGATTTTTGAATTCATAAATACTGTACATCTAGAGCCTAAATCAACGGGAGTTCTAGAGTCTAAAGCACTTTCAACAAATTCTTTTATAGAAAGATTTAAGCTTTTAGCAAAAGTTTCTATAAATGAACCACATCCAGAAGAACAAGCTTCATTAAGCATAATATTATCGATTGTTCCATTTTTAATTTTAATATATTTCATATCTTGTCCACCAATATCAACGATACTAGTAACATTAGGCATGAAGTTTTTTGCAGCTGTATAATGTGCTATAGTTTCAATTTCATTCAAATCTACATTTAATGCTGTTTGAATTAATTTTTCACCATATCCAGTAACTCCACTATAGCGAATAATAGCTTCTTTTGGAAGTACGCTATATAGGGTTTTAAGCATTTTTATAACACTTTGTAAAGGATTTCCTTCATTACTTCCATATAAAGAATATAAAAGAGTTCCTTCTCTATCAATAACAACTAATTTGGTAGTAGTCGATCCAGCGTCAATACCAACAAAGACATCACCTTTAAAAGATTTTAAATCACCTTTTTTTACAGTATCTTTTTCATGCCTTTGTTTAAATTCTTCATATTCTGAATCAATTTTAAATAATGGTGCTAAAGGATTTGTTGTATTATCATGAGAATTTCTTAAAACATCAATTTTACTTTTAAGTTTTTCACATGAAATAGTATGTGATGAAAGCGAATCTAAAGCAGCACCTTTTGCAACTAATAAATGACCTTCTTCCACACTAATTATATGTTCGTCATCTAATTTAAGAGTTTCAATAAATCTATTTTTAAGCTCTGATAAGTAATTTAATGGACCACCTAAAAATGCTACAGAACCACGAATTGGTCTTCCTTGAGCAAGTCCACTGATTGTTTGATTTACTACAGCTTGAAAAATTGAAGCAGCAATATCTTCTTTTGCAGCTCCTTCATTTAACAATGGTTGTATATCAGTTTTTGCGAAAACACCACAACGTGAAGCAATTGGATAAATCATTTTGTGGTTTTTAGCAAGTTCATTTAAACCTTCTGTATCAGTATTTAATAAACTAGCCATTTGATCAATGAATGCACCTGTACCACCAGCACAAGTACCATTCATACGTTGTTCTATAGATTTATCAAAATATATAATTTTAGCATCTTCTCCACCAAGTTCAATTACAACATCTGTTTTTGGAATATATTTTTCCACAGCTCTTTTACAAGAAACAACCTCTTGAATAAAAGGTAAATCTAAAAAATTAGCAGCAGACATTGCGCCAGAACCAGTTAATGCAATGGTAAATTCACAATCTTCATATTTTTTTATTAAATCTTCTAATACATTACAAACGGTATTTTTTGTATCAGAAAAATGTCTTTGATAATTTCTATCGATTATATTTAGGTTTTCATTCATTACTACGATTTTTACAGTAGTAGATCCTACATCAAGTCCAATATGTAGTAAATTTTTCATATATTTCTCCTTTCTTTTAACACAAAATAAGAGTGTGTTAAAAGCTATTAAAATCATCTCTAATTGTATACGGAAATGCGTAATTTGTCAAATATTTTTGAAAGGAAAAATATGGTTAAAACAAGGAAAACAAAAGATATAATCAAAAATAAAAATATATAAAATATTGTTCTAAAAAAACTTGTCTAACATAGACATTAAAAAGGAGGGAGAGATTTATTATGGAAATAAAAAGAATTATTATCTGTATTGGTATTATCTTAATTGTAGCAATTATAATAGGAATTTCTATCTATATAAATAATGAAAAACAAAAAAATGTAATTGAAGAATATATACCACAAGAAGAAATTTCAGAGGAACAATTGAGACAAACTATAGTATCTTTATATTTTAAAAATGAAAATGAATTAATACCTGAAGCAAGATTAGTAGATGTTAAGGAATTGATAAATAACCCATATGAAAAAATAATTAATTTATTAATAGAAGGTCCCAAAAGTGAAAAATTACAAAAAACAATTCCAGAAGGAACAAAAATTAATAAAATAGAAAAACAAGGAGAAAACTTAATAATAGATTTTTCTAAAGAATTTATAGAAAATCATCAAGGTGGAGAGATTGAAGAAAAGATAACAATACAATCTTTAGTAAAAACAGTAACTGAATTAACAGAAATAAATGGAATAAAAATAAAAATAGATTCAGAAGAAAATAAAGAATTTAAAGATGGAATTATTAAATTTGATAAAGAATTTAATAGAGAATAACATGTAAAAACGTTAAAAAGAAAAAAATGATAAAAATATTTTTTTCTTTTTTTATTTAAAGAGTTTATATAAATTAAAGCAAGTGCAAGCTTTTTTAAAATTACATAGAAAGTTTTCAACTTCAAACAAAGAATTGAAACAAGAATTAAAATTATTACAACAATTTGTTGTGTTTTTTGAATAAATATTATTATTAAAATTATTATAATAATATTTATTTTTTTTATATCCATTAATATTCATACAATCACCTAATAAAAGTAAGATTAAAAGTCTTTTAATACTTTATTATCATTATATGAAAAAAATATAAATAAGTTCTTTATAAATATGAAAATTGATAAAAATGTGTTATAATATAAAAAAACAATGAGGAAAAGGATATGAAAGTAGAATTAAAAGAGAACGAGAGAATTGATGATTTAGAATATAAAGGTTTAAAAATAATTCAAAATACAGATGGTTTTTGTTTTGGAATTGATGCAGTACTTTTATCTGATTTTGCTAAAGAAATTAGAAATAATAGTGAAGTATTAGATTTAGGAACAGGGACAGGAATATTAAGCATTTTATTATCAGAAAAAACAAAATTAAAAAAGATATATGGGATAGAAATTCAAAATGAAGTTGCAAATATGGCAAAGAAAAGTGTTTTATTAAATGATTTAGAAAATAAAATTGAAATAATAAATAAAGATATAAAAGAAATAGAAAACATATTTGAAAAAAATTCTATAGACAGTATTGTAACTAATCCACCATATAAGAAATTAGATACAGGAAAAATAAATGAAAAAGAAAATAAATTTATTTCAAGACATGAAGTAACAGCAAATTTAGAAGATTTTGTAAAAGTTAGTTTTAATTTATTAAAAGATAAAGGTAGCTTATATATGGTACATAGGCCAGAAAGATTAGCAGAAATTATATACATATTAAAGAAGAATAAATTAGAACCAAAAAAAATAAGATTTGTTCATTCTAATATAGAACAAGAACCAAAACTAGTTTTAATAAAAGCAGTAAAAAATGCTAAAGAATTTTTAAAAGTAGAAAAGCCTTTATATGTTTATAATGAAAATGGAGAATATACAGAAGAAATATTAAAAATATATAATAAAATATAAGAGATAAGGAGAAAAAATGAGTGGAATATTATACTTGGTTGCGACACCAATAGGAAATTTAGAAGATATAACATTTCGTGCAATTAAAATTTTAAAAGAAGTAGATCTAATAGCAGCAGAAGATACAAGACATACATTAAAATTATTAAATCATTACGAAATAACTAAACCACTAATTAGTTATCATAGACATAATGAAGATATAAAAGTAGAAGGTTTAATTGAAAAATTAAAAGAAGGAAAAAATATTGCACTTGTTTCTGATGCAGGAACTCCTGTTATTTCTGATCCAGGAGAGGTAATAGTAAAAGTAGCGATAGAAGAGAATATTCAAGTTGTACCAATACCAGGAGCATGCGCATTAATAAATGCATTAATAACATCTGGTTTAGATACGAAAGAATTTAGTTTTTATGGATTTATATCAATTAATAAAAAATTAAGAAAAGAAAAATTGGAAGAAATAAAAAAAGAAAATAGAACTATTATATTATATGAAGCACCACATAAAATACTTTCAACATTGAACGATTTAGAAAGTATATTAGAAAGTAGAAAAGTTATAGTAGCAAGAGAATTAACAAAAATACACGAGGAATTTATAAGAGGAACTGTAACTGAAATATTAGAAAAATATAAAGAGCCAAAAGGGGAACATATTATTATTATAGAAGGAAATCCTATAAAACAAGATACAGACGAAAAGCAAAAAATAAACGAAATGACAGTAGAAGAACATTACAAATATTATGAAAAACAAGGATTTTCCAAAAATGAAATAATAAAAAAGATTGCAAAAGATAAAGGAGTAACTAAAAACGAAATATATCAAATTTTTATAAAATAAAGTACTTAACAACAAAACTTGGCAAATTATAAAATAAAAGTATATTGTTTTCTATGATTATATAGAGGTGAAATATGGAAGAAAAAGAAGATAAATTAGTATTAAAAAACAGATTAAAAGAAATAAGAATGGAAAAAAATGTTTCTCAGGCACAACTTGCTGAATTTGTAGGAGTATCAAGAAATACAATAAGTTCAATAGAAACTGGACAATTCAGTCCAACAGCAAAATTAGCTTTAATTATATGTATAGCATTAGATAAAAAATTTGAAGAATTGTTTTATTTTTAATAAATAAAGAATTAAAACAAAAAATAACATGGAATGTATTCCATGTTATTTTTAATCTTCGTTATTTAAAGTTTGAATTTGTTTTAAACATTTATTACAGATAAGTTTGTCCTTATAGTTAGATAATTTCTTTGTGTTTCCACAGAAAAGACAAGATTTTTCGTATTTTTTTAATATTATAAAAGAACCATCTACAAAAATTTCGATTGGATCTTTTTCAGTTATATGAAATTGGTTTCTAAGTTCTATAGGAATTACAACTCTTCCTAATTCATCAACTTTTCTAACGATTCCAGTAGATTTCATTTTCTTTCCTCCTTTATTCGCCTTTTTTCGACAAAAAACTCTATAATCATAATATCATAAAAAAAGTTGAATTGCAATAAAAATAGAAATCTTTTAAAAAAATATTCCAAAAAATGTAAATATTGATTATAAGTATTAAGTAATAAAGTATATTAATATAGAATATTATATAAAAGTATAAAACAATATTTATTATTAAATAAGAGTGATGTAGCTAGGTTAATAATAAATATTGAATTTAAGATAAAATGATTACAAGGGGTAAAATGTTAAATATTATTTGGCCAGTTTTTATATTAATTTCATTTGCATATGGAATATTAAATGGTAATGTAGATAAAATTAATCAATCAATTTTTGAATCAGCTTCTAGTAGTGTTCAACTTTGTATTACATTTTTTGGAACAATTTGCTTATGGAATGGAATAATGAAAATAGCGCAAAAAACTAGTGTTATAGTTAAATTAACAAAAATATTAAAACCTCTTATAAATTTTTTATTTCCAGAATGTAAAGAACAAGAAAATATTAAACAAGAAATCTCAATGAACATGGTTGCAAATATTTTAGGATTAGGAAATGCTGCAACACCATTAGGGTTAAAAGTAATGAAAAGTTTACAAAAAGAAAATACAAAAAAAGATACTATTACAAGTACAATGGCAATGTTTATAGTAATAAATACAGCATCTTTACAATTAATACCAACAACAGTTATAGCAATAAGATCATCACTTAATTCAGCTAATCCAACAAAAATTATTTTTCCAGTATGGATAGCAACATTATGTGCAGCAGTTGCTGTAGTAATATCAACAAAAATATTTATATATTTAGATAAAAATAAATATAAAACTATAAGAAGGAAAAGGTAGAAAATGAAATTTTTGAACTATTTATCTTCTGCAGCTATACCAATAGTAATGTCAATAATTATTGTATATGGTCTTTTGGAAAAAAATAATGTTTATGATACTTTTGTGGAAGGAGCTAAAGAAGGATTAGAAATTGTAGTAAAATTATTTCCAACATTACTTGGATTATTTATAGCAATAGGGGCATTAAGAAGTTCTGGAGTATTAGATTTATTAGTTAAAATAATTTCTCCAATTACAAATTTATTTAGTATTCCAAGTGAAATAATGCCACTTGCAATAATTAGACCAATATCAGGAAGTGCTTCTACAGCATTAGCAACAGATATAATGACTACTTTTGGAGTTGATTCGAAAATAGGGTTAATTGCATCTACAATTATGGGATCTACAGAGACTACTTTTTACACAATTGCAATTTATACAAGCTGTGTTGGAATAAAAAAAATAAAATATGTTTTAGCGGCAGCATTAATTGGAGATTTGGTTCGGAATGTTGATTTCTGTAGCAATTTGCGGATTTTTGTCGTAAAGTTTTTCTTGACAAATCAGTAACATATAGTGTATTATGTATACATAATTTATTCAAGAAAGTTGGAAAAAATGTTTATTCAAATTTTATTATTTCTTTTATTATATATTTTAATCAGAATAATTTTCATAATTATTTGTTCTAAAAAAATTCAAAAGAAATTAAAAAGTGAAATCTAAAAGAATTTATATCTTAAAAACATTCTAAAAAATCTTGAAAAAAAGAATCAAAAAAATTAGATTCTTTTATTGAAAATTGTTATTATTTTTGTAGAGGAATAAAAAAGTAACAGATAATTTGCCCCCCTAGGCATAAAAATTTCCGTTTTTAAAAATTAAAAAATAAAATAGATTAAGCCCCTATTTATTTCATGTATCATTATTCCTCTACAAATTAATTATATTAATGATGATAATTCTCACCGTTTGAAATTTTAAAAGCTCTAAATAATTGTTCTAATAAAAAAACTCTTATTAATGGATGAGGAAATGTCATTTTAGAAAAACAAATCAATTCATTTGTTTGATTTAAAAGTGATTCTGTCATACCAAGTGTTCCACCAATTAAAAAGGAAATCGTACTATTAGTAATAGAAATATTTTCAATTTTAGTAGAGAACTCTTCTGATGTATAATTTTTTCCTTTTAAATCTAAAGCAATAACGTAACTATCTTTTTTTATATGAGAAAGGATTGAGTTACTCTCTTTTTTCTTTACTTCCATAGTTAAACTATCGTTTAATTTTGTAGGTAACTTTTCATCATTTAATTCAATAACATTTAAAATACAATATTTTGAAAGTCTTTTAGCATATTCTGCAATAGCATCTTTTAAATATTGTTCTCTTATTTTACCAACACAAATTATATCTATATGTAATATAAAAATCACTTCTTTCAATATTTTTAACTAACGTCTATCATTGGACTTACATTATAACGATTTGCAACTGTTAATGTTAATAAATTTTCAGATATATTGTTTTCAATTAATTCTTCAACTACTGTTTTATAAGCAAGTTCTGGGAAATTATTTTCTTTACTTAAATGACCAAGCATAACATTTTTTAAGCCATAAGAAGATAAGTAAGATATGGTTTTTCCAGCATCAGAATTAGATAAATGACCATTAGGACCTTTAATACGTTCTTTCAACATATAAGGATATGAAGAACATTTTAAAATTTCAGGTTCATAATTTGCTTCTAACAATAAAAAAGAACTATTTGTTAGATGATCTATTATATCTTTATCCATATGTCCAATATCTGTTGCAATACTCATTTTTTTATTATCACTATAAAGATTAAATCCACAAGGATTTGCGGCATCATGAGGTATAGAAAAAGGTGTTACTTTAATATTACCTATTTCAAAATTTTCAAATGAAAAATATTTTATATTTTCTTCAAGAACTTTCTCTTTTTGTTTTGGCATAGCATCCCAAGTTTCTTTATTTGCATAAATAGGAATATTAAATTTTTTAGAAAAAAGTCCTAAACCTTTTACATGATCAGAATGTTCATGAGTAACCAAAATAGCATCTATTGAAGAAGGTTCAATAGATATTAACTGTAAAGCTTCTACTATCTTTTTTGTACTTTCTCCAACATCTATTAAAATTTTTGTAGTATCAGTTTGAACAAAAGAACAATTTCCTGAACTACCACTATATAAACTACAAAATTTAAACATATTACATTATTCCTTTGCTTTTAAAAATAAGATTATTCTATAACTCTTTGAATATTAGCACCTATTTTTCTAAATTTTTCTTCTATATTTTCATAACCACGGTCTATATGTACAAGGTTTGTTAAAGTAGTTTCACCTTTAGCTACAATTCCTGCAATAATTAAGGCAGCACCAGCACGTAAATCTGTTGCTTCAACAGGTGCACCATATAATTCTTTAACACCCTCAAATATAGCAGATTTACCTTGATCAGTAATTTTAGCTCCCATTTTATTTAATTCAGCAGTATATTGAAAACGAGATTCCCAAATACCTTCTTTTATTATACTAGTTCCATCGGCTAACGCTAGACATACACCAATTTGTGCTTGTAAATCTGTAGGAAAACCAGGATATGGTTGAGTTTTAATATTTGTTTTATTTGGTTTTTTATTTGTCCAAACACGAATAGAATCATTATTTATTTCAATATTTGCACCCATTTCTAATATTTTAGCAGTTAAACAATCTAAATGCTCTGGAATACAGTTTTTTATTAATAAATCGCCTTTAGTTGCAACAGCAGCAAGCATAAAAGTACCAGCCTCGATTTGATCAGGAACTACAGAGTAAGTAGAATTACCCTCTAATTTTTTTACACCATTTATTTTAATAACATCTGTTCCAGCTCCACGTATATCAGCACCCATTGTATTTAAAAAGTTAGCAACATCAACTACATGTGGTTCTTTAGCTGCATTTTCAATAATTGTACAACCTGTAGCAAGAACACTAGCAAGCATAACGTTAATAGTAGCTCCTACTGAAACAAGGTCCATATAAATTGTAGTTCCTATTAATTTTTTAGCAGTTGCAGATATTTTTCCTTGTGATACTTCAACCTTAGCGCCTAAAGCTTCAAAACCTTTTATATGTTGATCGATAGGTCTTGCACCTAAATTGCATCCACCTGGAAGACCAACAACAGCTTCTCTACATCTTCCTAGTAAAGAACCAATAAAATATGAAGAAGCACGAAATTTGCTTGTCATATCTAAAGGAGCTGTTGTTGAAGATATATTTCTTGTATCTATTGTGATTTCATTATTACTATTCCAAGTTACAACTGCACCTAATTCTTCTAATATTTTACATGAAATTTTAACATCACTTATATTTGGAATGTTAGTGATATTACAAATACCATCTACTAATAAAGTAGCCGGAATTAATGCAACAGCTGCATTTTTAGCGCCACTAATATTAACTTCTCCATTTAAATGTGTTCCACCTTTTATTATTAACTTATCCAAGAAAATTACCCCCAAGTTCTATATATGTATTTATATAAATATTTTATCAAATCGTTTTCATAAAAAAATAAAACAAAAAATAGAATATATATTTATATTCTATTTTTAATTTATTTTAACATAATATTTATATCACAAATAATTATAATTTACAACTATTTTTTTGCAGTTAAAAGATCGTGATTCATAAACCATTCAATAAGACCTAACTTAAATTGAATTTCAGAATTATTTTCTTTAACAATTATAGAATATTCTTCATCATTTAAGTCATCTTGAATTAATTCTTTAGACTCATCTGGAACAATACCTGAGGATATATTAACAAAACATAAAGGAGGAAACATTACACACCACCAATTCTGACCTTTTGCTTCACCAATTTTAACTCTAAGAGCATCGTAAAAACCAGTAGGTAATGAAATATCACCATAATCTTTTGTAGGAAAAGAAAAGTTTCCAATTTCTACATCTACATCATAATTATATCCATTATTAATGATTGTAGATTTTGCAATACTTATAAAATCTTCTTTATGAGAACGAGCAATTTCAATTGCTTCATCTTTAGAATTTATGTTGCTACATAAAGTATTCATATATTCTATTAAATCATCCCTCACTTTGTATTTTAATTCCTGATCTTCTTTAGAATCACTATTTGCTATTACATGTAAACGAAAAACGCTATTTGAAATATCTCTAGAAACCGCATTTACGTAAGAAAAAGCAGAAATATAAATATATATAAATAATAAAATTAATAAAATTAAGGAATTTTTTACCTTCTTACTACATATAATAGATAATAAAGTTTTCATATTAAACCTCCAAAAATGTATTTTTATTCTCTTTAATTTAAGTATTTACAACAAAAAGAAATATATACATATTTGGAAAAAAATTTTATAAAAAAACTTGAATAAATGTCTTTAATATGTCGAAATTTAGGGAAAAGTTTATTTGTAATATTCTTGACATATTATTGCAAAAATGGTAAAATTTACCAAGTAAAAAACAAAAGAGGAGGCTAAAAAATGGACATGCAAAAAAATGATGTAACAAAATTTTGTAGTTTTTATATTAGTGATTGGCATTTGGTAACAATGCTACTTCCTTATATTAACAAAAAAATAAATGAACAAGCAGAAATAGCCACAATCCTAGAAAAAAATATTGAAGAAAACATAAGAAAATTAGTAGAAAAATTAAATTTAAAAAATAAAGAAAAAATTTTAAACTTAGAATGGAATAAATCGGAAGAAAGAAAAAACATATTTACAAATATAGAAGAAAATAAAGAAAAAATAATTATAATAAATGGAGAAAGAGAATTTATAAAAAGAAAAAATGAAAAAATAAAAAAATATTTAAAAAATCATAAGGTTAATCAAAAAATAAAAATTATTAATTGTTATGAAATCGTAGAATCAAATGGAAATGTATCAGATATTTTAGAAGAAAACGATAAAATATTAAATACATCAGGAGAAAAAGAAATAACAGAAATATTCGAAAATTATAAGTCAAGAAATGAAAAGTTAGAAGCAATTTAATTAAATAAAAAAGATATGTTATTAAGTCTATAATAGATAAAATAACATATCTTTTTTTAATTAAAATCTTTTGACATATAGAATATATATGTATATAATAGGAATACTAAAAAACGGAGGAATAAATATGGAAGAAAAACATAAAAAAATAATAGATAAATTAATTAAGTATAAACAAGAAGATATATTAAAAACAATAGATAAATTTAGTAATGAAGAAAAAGAAAATATATTAAATCAAATTGAAAATATAAATTTTGAGCAATTAGAAAAATTATATAAAAAAATAGATGTGAAAAAAGAAGATAAATGTATAAAAATAGAGCCTATTGAATATATAGAAAAAGAAAATATATCTATAGAAGAAAAAGAAAAATATAATCAAATAGGAACTAAAACAATAAAAGAAGAAAAGTATGCAGTTGTTACAATGGCAGGTGGTCAAGGAACAAGATTAGGACATAATGGTCCAAAAGGCACATTTGATTTTGGATTAGATAGTCATAAAAGTATATTTGAAATACTTTGTGAAAATTTAAAAGAAGCATATGAAAAATATAAAATTTACGTTCCTTGGTATATAATGACAAGTAAAGAAAACAACAAAGAAACCAAAGAATTTTTTGAAAAAAATAATTTTTTTGATTATCCAAGAGAAAAAATAATATTTTTTACACAAGAACAATTACCAATGCTTAATGAAAAAGGAAAATTAATAATTGATGAAAATAAAGATATAAAACAAGCAGCAGATGGACATGGTGGAATATTTGTTTCAATGAGAAAAGACAATATTGTTGAAGATATGAAAAAAAGAAATATTGAATGGGTTTATATTGGTGGTGTAGATAATATATTAGCTAAAATGGTAGATTCAGTATTTGTAGGCTTAGCAATAGAACAAAAAGTATTAGCAGCAGGAAAAAGTGCCGTAAAAGCATGTCCGGAAGAAAAAGTAGGAGTGTTTTGTAAGAAAAATGGAAAACCAAGTGTAGTAGAATATTCTGAAATAACAAAAGAAATGTCAGAAGAAAGAGATGTAAATGGACAACTTAAGTTTGGAGAATCTCATTTATTATGCAATCTATTTAATATTGATGCAATAGATGAAATAAGTAAAGACAAATTACCATATCATGCAGCATATAAAAAATGTAATTATATTAATAATAATGGAGAATTAATTATAGTAGATAAACCTAATGCATATAAATTTGAAGCTTTTTTATTTGATGCATTTGAAAGTTTAGATAAAATTACAGTATTAAGAGTAAGAAGAAAAGAAGAATTTGCTCCAATAAAAAATGCAGAAGGAAAAGATAGCCCAGAAACTGCAAGAGAGTTATATAATAAGTTTCATAAAATAGGAGGATAAATAAATTATGTCTTACAAACAAATTTATGAAGATTGGTGTAATAATACCATTTTTGATGATAAAACAAAAAAAGAATTATTAAAAATTAAAGACAATGAAAAAGAAATTGAAGATAGATTTTATAAAGAATTAGAATTTGGAACAGCAGGATTAAGAGGCATAATGGGTGCAGGAACAAATAGAATGAATAAATATACAGTAGGAAAAGCAACTCAAGGACTTGCAAATTTTATTAAAAAAAATAATAAAAAGGATAATAAAGTTGTTATCGCATACGATTCTAGAAATAATTCTAAAGAGTTTAGTGAAATAGTAGCATTATGTTTAAATGCAAATGGAATAAAGACATATATATTTGAAAATATAACACCTGTACCTGAATTATCATATGCAGTAAGAAAATTGGAATGTATAGCAGGAATTATGATTACAGCTAGTCATAATCCTCCTAAATATAATGGGTATAAAGTATATTGGAAAGATGGAGCTCAAATAGTACCACCAATAGATGAAGGAATAACAAATGAAGTGAATTCGATAATAAATTATTCAGAAATACAAAATATTGATAAAATAAAAGCAATAGAAGAAGGATTATATAATATAATTGGAAAACAAATAGATGATTCTTATATAGAAGAAGTAAAAAAACAATTATATAATGAAAAAATAATAAAAAGACAATCAGATGTTAGTATTGTATATACACCATTACATGGAACAGGAAATGTACCAGTGCAAAGAATTTTAAAAGAAATCGGTTTTAAAAATATAAATATTGTAAAAGAACAAGAAGAACCAGATGGAAACTTTCCAACGGTAGAATATCCAAATCCAGAAGATAAAAAAGCTTTTAAATTAGCATTAGAATTAGCTAAAAAAGTTAATGCGGAGTTAGTCTTAGCGACTGATCCTGATGCAGATAGATTAGGCGTTTTTGTAAAAAACAACAGCGAATATATTGCACTTACAGGAAATATGTCTGCATTACTTATTTTAGAATACATATTATCTCAAAAAAAAGAAAGAAATATTATTCCAAAAAATGCAATAGTTATAAAAAGTATAGTTTCTTCTACTATGGCAGAAGAAATATCAAAAGAGTATGGAATAAAAATTGAAGAAGTATTAACAGGATTTAAATATATAGGAGAAAAAATAAAAGAATTTGAAAAAACAAATCAATATGAATTTATATTTGGTTATGAAGAAAGTTATGGTTGTTTAGCCGGAACACATGCAAGAGATAAAGATGCAATAACAGCAGTAGCAATTTTATGCGAAGCGGCAGCATATTACAAGGAAAAGGGAATATCATTATGGAATCAGATGTTAGAAATATATAAAAAATATGGATTTTATAAAGAAGGAATAAAACAAATAACCTTAGAAGGAATTGATGGATTAAATAAAATAAAAGAAATATTAGAAGATTTACGAAGTAATCCGCCGAAAGAAATTGCAAATTATAAAGTAAAAAGAATTAGGGATTATGAAAATCAAACAATTATAGATTTAAGAACAAATAAAATTGTAAATATAGAGTTACCAAAATCAAATGTATTATATTATGAATTAGAAAACAATGCATGGGTAGCAGTAAGACCTTCTGGAACAGAGCCAAAAATAAAATACTATATTGGTGTAAAAGAAAAATCATTAGATTTAGCAGATAAAAAATTAAAAGAAATACAAGACAGTATATAAATAAGTAAAAAACAGATACAAAAAGAAAATTATATAAAACAAAAAAAGAAGATTTTATAATCTTCTTTTTATTTATTCATGCCACCCTTTAATAGTATTTCTTTTAATAACACCAAGTAGATTAGATCTACACATAGGAATATCTAAATTTAATTTATAAAGTAAATCTTTCATATATTCTCTTTTTGAGACTCCATCCA
Source organism: Clostridiaceae bacterium (assembly GCA_012513065.1). Lineage (GTDB taxonomy): Bacteria > Bacillota > Clostridia > TANB77 > CAG-508 > UMGS1663. Next base: position 17,238 of record JAAZCX010000051.1, read on the forward strand.
TAGGACATGTTTTATTCATTACTTTTATATTTTGTCTTTTTATAAATTTTTTAATTTCTTTTTCTGAAGTATAAATCAAAGGTCTAATTACAGTGATTTTAGATCGATCCATATAAGAAGTTGGGCCAAAAGTCGAAAAAGAACCAGTTAGAAATAAGTTCATTAATAATGTTTCTAAAGCATCATCCTCATTATGACCTAATGCAATTTTATTGCATCCTTCTCTTATGGCTACTGAATTTAATATACCTCTTCTAATATTTGCACATAGAGAACATGGCCTTTTTTCATCTCTTATATCAAAAACTATTTGCTTTATATCACTATTTTCTATAATAAGTGGAACTTGAATTTCATCACATATTTTTTGTAGAAAAGCACAATCAAAGAATTCAAAACCTGGATTTACACTAACTGCTACAATATCAAAATCTTTATCAAAATATGTTTGCAATTGTTTTAAACCTAAAAGCATAGTAATAGAATCTTTTCCACCTGATAAACAAACTGCAATTTTATCACCATCTTGAATCATATCATAAGCTCTTATTGCTTTTCTCATATAACTTAATATTTTTTGCATATAAATATCTTCCTTTCATAATTAAAACAAATAGATTATAACATATAATTAGTAAAAAAGGAATGTTGCTTTTTTAAATAAATTATAGTAAAATTAAAAATGTTAAATGTGCCAATAGCTCAGTAGGATAGAGCGACAGTTTCCTAAACTGCAGGTCGCAGGTTCAATTCCTGTTTGGCACACCAAAAATATATTAAGGAATAAAAGATGGAAGAAAAATTTATGAAAGAGGCTTTAAAAGAAGCTAAAAAAGCCTATAAAAAAGAAGAAGTGCCTGTTGGAGCAATAATAGTAAAAGATGGAAAAATTATTGCAAGAGCACATAATTTAAAAGAGATAAAAAAAGATACTACTTGTCATGCTGAAATATTAGTAATAAAGAAAGCAAGTAAAAAATTAGCAACATGGAGATTAGAAGATTGTGAAATGTATGTAACTTTAGAGCCATGTAGTATGTGTGCAGGTGCATTAATTCAATCTAGAATAAAAAAAGTAATAATAGGAACAATGGATTATAAAACAGGTGCATGTGGAAGTATATTAAATATTTTAGAAGATTATAAATTTAATCATAAAGTGGAATGTCAAACAGGAATATTAAAAGAAGAATGTGAACAAATATTACAAGACTTTTTTAAAAATTTAAGAAAAAAGAAAAAAGAAAATATGTAATAAATTTAAATTAATTAACATATATATAATGGAGATGTATCGAAGAGGTCATAACGAGGCTGTCTCGAAAACAGTTAGTCAAGCAAAACTTGGCCCGTGGGTTCGAATCCCACCGTCTCCGCCAAAATAGCAAAAGATAAGTAGGAGATTTAGAATATATGGATGAAATGAGAAAAAATGAAAAGATAAAAGCATGTATTGCAATATGTATAATCATATTATTAATATTAACAACATGGATTATAATATTTAAATATCAAGTAGAAGGAGAAAATAATATACCATTTAAACTTTCTAAAATTATGATAGTAAGTACAGCTGAAGGTGTAGAAAATAATTTAGAAGAAGGAAAATGGAATTTATCAGTTTTTCAAAATAATGATATTTATTTTTCTATTCAGAAAAATGAAGCAAATAATGAAGATAATATAATTGAAAGTATATCAATTGAAAATATACAAATAATACAAAGTCCAAATGTAGGAAAAATATTAACATATATGCCAAATAGCTCAGATGGAAGATTATTTAATTCAGATGAAAGTAATATATTACAAAAAAATAGTTTGACATATAAAGGTGCAACAAAAAGTAATTCAAAAACATTAGAAATAGGAAATCAAGGTGGAACTGCAGTAATACGTTTTTCAAATACAGAATTAGGAAAATATATTTCAAATGAAGAAGAAGTAAAACATGATGGAAGTTTAATTTCAAAAGTAGGATTAAATGAGGAACAAATAAAATTTACTGTAACATTTGATTTTGTAATAAATTTAAATAATAAATCATATAAATCTCCAATAACATTAGATATGCCTTGCACAGGAAATTTAATACAAAATGGTACATGTAGCCAAGAAATAACAGATGGATTTGTTTTTAAAAGAGTATCAAAATAAAATAAATAAGTTAAAACAATTAAAATTACTTGTCAACTAAAAGAAATAAGTATATAATACAGAAGGTATAAGAATATTTCGTTTTTGTATGGAGAATAATTCAATGTAAGCCTATGAAATTTGTCAGGTCCGGAAGGAAGCAGCAATAAATAGTTACTTATGTGTGAGTTATTTTCCATAGAGAAACGAAAAGATAATTCTTATACCTTTTTGAAAATAAGCCGGGGGTGAAAACATGGCATATACAGCACTATATAGAAAATTTAGACCAATTACTTTTGGTGAAATGGTTGGTCAAGAACATATAACAAGAACTTTAAAAAATCAAATTATAGCAGGAAGAGTAGGACATGCATATTTATTTAATGGCGGACGTGGAACAGGTAAAACTTCAGCGGCTAAAGTTTTAGCAAGAGCAATAAACTGTTTAAATTCAAAAGATGGAGAACCATGTAATGAATGTGAAATTTGTAAAGCTGCAATAAATGGTAGTCTTACAGATATAGTAGAGATGGATGCTGCTTCAAATAATGGAGTAGACGATATTAGACAAATACGTGATGAAGTTAATTTTTTACCAACAAAAGCAAAATATAGAGTATATATAATAGATGAAGTTCATATGCTTTCAACAGGAGCATTCAATGCATTATTAAAAACATTAGAAGAGCCACCAGAACATGTAAAATTTATATTAGCAACAACAGAACCACAGAAATTACCAGCAACAATACTTTCAAGATGTCAACGTTTTGATTTTAAAAAAATATCAGAAGAAGATATTGAAAAAAGATTAGAGATTGTTTGTAAAGAAAGTAACATTGAAATTACTAAAGAAGCATTAAAAATAATTTCACAATTAGCAGAAGGTGCAATGAGAGATGCTTTAAGTATATTGGAAAGATGTCTTCAAGACGGTGATACAAAGATAGAAGAAGAAAAAGTAAAAGATTTAGTAGGAATTCCAAAATTCACATATATTAATAATTTAACTAAAGCAATTGTAGAAAAAAATACTGATAATGCTTTAAATTCTATCGATGAAATTTTAAAAGAGGGTAAAGACTTACAAAATGTATTATGGGAATTAATAAAATATATTAGAGATATTTTATTATATAAGACAAGTAAAAATGCATCAATATATAGTAAAGAAGAAATAAAAGAAATTGAAGTAATATCAAAAATAGTAGAAAAGGATAGATTGCTATCAATAATTTATGAATTATCTGATTTGGAAAATGAAATGAAAAAAACTACACAAAAAATAATTTTATTTCAAGTTAGTGTATTAAAGCTATGTAATAAAAATATAAATTATAATAAAGATAATCAAAATAGTAATGAAGTTTTTCAAAATATTGATAATAAACAAATCGATCAATTAAAAAATAAAATAATAGAATTAGAAAATAAAATAAATAAAATAGCTAGTAATAATGAAGTAGTTATAAACAAAAAACAACAAAATGTGGAAAACTACCCTAGATATTTAGAAAATAGTGAAAATAAAACAGAAGATAAAAATTTAGAAACAAAACCAAAAATACAACAAATGAAAACTATTAAAGTAGGAGAAGGAGTTAATTCTTGGGGAAAAATAGTTTCGGATTTAAAACAAGAAGGAAAAATAATGTTATATACTAATTTATTAAATTCACAAGCAAATGAAATAAATGATATGACAGTTGGAATATCTTTCCCTAAAGGGCTTACTTCATTTGGGAAAACCATATTACAAAAAAGTGAAAATATTAATGAATTAGAAAAAAGAGTTTCAATGGAATTTGGAAAACCAATGAAAATAAAAATTATAGAACAAAATGTGAAAATCGAAAAAAATAAAACAGAAACTAATAATTTAGAAAATTTAGTACAAGATTTAGATTTACCATTTAATATTATTGAAGAATAGAGAGGAGAGGAGTATAAAATGTCAAAAAGAGGTGGATTCCCAGGAGGTATGGGAGGATTCGGAGGAATGAATATTAACCAATTAATGAAAGAAGCTAAAAAAATGCAAGCTGATATGGAAAAGAACCAAGAAGAATTAACACAAAAAGAGTTTGAAGCAACAGCAGGTGGAGGAGCCATAACAGTAAAAGTATCAGGAAATAAAGAAATAAAAGAAATAATTATAAAGAAAGAAGTAATTGATCCAGAAGATGCAGAAATGTTACAAGATTTAATATTAACTTGTGTAAATGAAGCATTAAGAAAAGTAGATAGTGCTCAATCAGCAAGTTTAGGAAAATATAATATTCCTGGATTAATGTAATAAAATAAGGGAGAAAAAATGTCATATTATTCACCATCAATAGAAAAATTAATAGAAAGCTTTGAAAAATTACCAAGTATAGGAAGTAAGACTGCAGCAAGACTTGCATTTTATATGTTAGATAGAAGTGAAGAAGAAGTAAAAGAATTCGTAGACTCAATAGTTAATGCAAAAAAGAATTTAAAATATTGTTCAAAATGTTTTAATATTTCAGATACAGATCCTTGTACAATTTGTGGTAATGCAAAAAGAGATAATAGTATAATTTGTGTAGTGGAAGATGTAAAAGATGTTGTTGCGATGGAAAGAACACATGAATTTAAAGGTTTATATCATGTACTACATGGATCAATATCTCCTATGAATGGAATAGGACCAGATGATATAAAAATAAAAGAATTACTTTCTAGAATAATGAATGGGGAAGTAAAAGAAATTATATTAGCAACAAATCCTAGAGTTGAAGGAGAAGCAACAGCAATGTATATATCTAAACTTGTAAAACCTTTAGGTGTTAAAGCAACAAGAATAGCGCATGGAATTCCTGTTGGAGGAGACTTAGAATATACTGATGAAGTAACTTTAAGTAAAGCACTAGAAGGAAGAAGAGAATTATAATAATAGATATATTAATTACAATTGTTATCAAATAATGCAAGAGTAGCTAAACTATCACCTATAATAGTAAAAAAACCTGAAAGAATAGCCATTTCTTCAGATGTTAAATTTTGTGATAAGTTTATAGAAATTACATTTGCAAGAGTTACTAATTGAAAACCATTTAAATTATTTAAATCAAACATAAAATCACCTATAATATTATATAAGTATATATAAAAAAGGTGCCGTTTGAGAAAAATAAAAACAATTTGAAAAATAAATAAAAAATAAATAAAAAATATTAATTAATAATTAAAATAATATTTAAATAAATACTTATAAAAAGGAGAAAAAAATATGATAAAAAAAGCTTTAAAAAGTAAAGTGTTTTTAGTAATAATAACAATGATATTAACAGTAGGCACAACAGTATTTGCAACTATAGTGTATAATGCAAATCAAATTTCATATACACCAAGTGATACAACATGGAATGTAAGTTCAGTAGATACAGCATTAAATAGTTTATATGATAATAATAAAAGTTTTAGAACTAATATAGCAACTGCAATAACAAGTAAAGGAGTTGCAACGAGTACAACAGACTCTCTACAGACAATGGTAGATAATATTGGTAGTATAAAAACAGGAGGAACGCTAAATAAAATATTACTTACTACAATAGATTACAGCTGGGGAGGTTCACATATACTAAATTATGATGCAACTGGAATTAGTGGGTATCAGAATTTTACAAAAGATAATTTTATATTAGAAATAACTTCAGTAACAGGAACAGGAGCATCACAAGGACAAAATGGAGAGTATATAGCAGATTATACTTTGAATTATGATTCTTCTACAGGAATTGTTTCAACTTCAAAAAGTATGGTAGGAGCAGTAGGTACGTGGAAAGGAATAAGTAATGTAAAAGCTAATTTATATCTAATAACAGTTCAATAAAATAATTAGAAAATAAAATTAACAAAACCAATTATTCCAAATATAAGAAATAAACTTCCAGAAAGTTTTTGCATAGTACTTTCTGAAATATATTTATTTAAAAATTTACCAAAAACAATAGCGATAGAATCGGAAACAATCATACCTAAGATTGCACCTGAAATTAAGAATAATTTACTATATGGATAGCTAATTCCAAGACCAATTGAAGCTAAAAAAGTTTTATCACCAAGTTCACCAATAGCTATAGAAAAAGCTATAATAAATATATAACCGAAACCAAAACGAGAAAGTTTTTTAATAAAACTTTCTTTTTTTGAACTTTCTTTATCTTCTTTTTTATTAAAAAAAGATAATATTCCAAACAATATAAAAGAAGAATAAGTAAGAATTTCTAAAGAAGTGTGTAAAAATTCATTTTCTAAAAGAGATATAGAACTACCAAATAAAATAGCAACACCATGACTGAAAAATGAACCTAAAGCAACACCTAATAATATTATACTAGATTTTGTTTTGTTAGAAAAAGAAAGTACTAAGAGCTGAGTTTTATCTCCAAGTTCAGAAACAAAAACTAAAATAAATGCAACAAAAAAAGGATATAAAAGTTCCATAAAAATACACTCCTTTAAAACAATATATGGTATATAATATTAATTTATTACAAATAAAAATAAAGGAGGATAAAAATAGAAAACATAAAGAATAAATAAAAAAAACCTTCATATTAATAATTAAGAAAGGTTTTAAGGAGTTTGCTTTGAAAGATATTAAAATAGTAATGGTAATAATGGGAACTTTAATAGGTGCTGGTTTTGCATCTGGAAGAGAAATTTATTTATTTTTTGGAAAATTTGGAAAATTAGGACAACTAGGAATTATAATTTCCGCAATATTAACAGGAATAATTATATATAAGACTTTAAAATTAACAAAAGAAAAAGAATTAAAACAATATAATGATTTGTTAGAAAATATAAATATAAAATATCCAAAAGTTAATTATTTGATTAAAATAATTGTTACTATATTTTTACTTATTTCATTTTATATTATGGTGGCAGGATTTAGTGCATATATAAAACAAATATACAAAATACCAACATACATATCAAGTATAATATTTGTATTAATAGCATATTTGATTTTTAAAGGAAGTCTTCAAGGAATGATGAAATCAAATATGGTATTAGTTCCTATTTTAATATTTTTAATTATATATTTAGGAATGAAAAACATACCATATTTGTTAGAAACTAAAGAAATAATAAATAATGAAAATATTTCAACCAAAGGTTGGCTAATAAGTAGTATGTTATACACTAGTTATAACAGTATAATATTAATACCTATATTAGTAACAATGAAAAAATATCTTGAAAATAAAAAACAAATAAAAAATATCTCAATTATAAGTGTTATTTTAATAATAACTTTATCTTTTTGTATATATGGATTATTATTAAAAGGACAATATTATGTTCAAGAATTAGAAATGCCACTACTTGAAATAACAAAGCAGTTTGGAAAAATATTTAGGTATGCACACGGAGTTGTAATAATTTTTTCTATTTTTACATCTGCTATTTCAACAGGATATAGTTTTTTAGAAAATGTTAGTAAAGATAAAAAAACATATAAAAGAAATTTAATATTTATGAGTATTAGTTCAGTGTTAATATCCAATATTGGTTTTTCAAAATTGGTAGAAATATTATATCCTCTTTTTGGAATATTAGGATTATTTCAAATAATATTCCTTTGTAAAAAGATAAAAATAAATAGAATTTAAATTTTATATAAAGCCTCTTGAAAAAAACAGTAAAAACTGATATAAAGAAGAAAAGAAAATAAAAATAAAAAATATAGGAGTAACAAATGAAGATAATTGGAATTGATGATATAGAAAAAAAGAAAAAACAATTAAACCAAAAAAAGTTAATTTGGACTATAATTATCTCTACAATAATTATAATTGGAATTGTAGTGTTTTGCATATATCTTGGAAATAGACCATTTAGAGAATTTATCGATAAATATATTTTTATGAAAAATATAACAGAAAATAATGTCACATCAATTGCATTAGATGATTCTGAAAATAATTATATATATTCTTATGACAGATATATTAGTGTACTTAATCAAAATACATTAGTAGGATATAATACTTCAGGTAATAAAGAATATGAATTATCAGTAGAAATTATAAATCCTATAGTAGATATAAATAATAGATTTTTATTAATTGCAGAAAAAGAAAAGCAAAAAATATATTTAATATCAGGAAAAAATATTGTTTGGGAAAAAGATTTAGATGGAAACATTAGTAGAATATCAGTAAATAAAAATGGATATGTTTCTGTAATAATTTCAGGAACAACATATAAATCAATTATACAAACATTCGATAATACTGGAAAAGAAATGTTTAAAACATATTTATCATATTCGATAGCTATGGATAGTGATATTTCTAATGATAACAAAAATTTAAGTTTTGTAGAAATTAGTACAAATGGAACATTAGTACAATCTATAATTAAAACAATATCTATACAAAAGGCACAAGACACGCCATCAGAATCAACACTTTATTCAATTACATCACCAAGTGATTGCATTCCATTAAATTTAAAATATCAAGATGGTAATAGATTAATATGTATGTATGATAATTGTGTTTATTGTATAAAAGATGGAAATGCTGAAGAAATATTTAAACTAAAAGAAGATGGTAAAAAAATTACATATGGATCAACAGAATTAAGTGCATCTGCATTTAGAGTCATAGAGAAAAATATATTATTAAGTACAGAGAGTACAATTGAAATATTAAATACAGGAAGTAAAAATATAAATATGTATACATTAGATGGGACTATAAAAGAAGTATATTGTTACGATAATGTAATTGCACTTAATCTTGGTACAGAAGTACATTTTATTGGAACTAACGGATGGCTAATAAAAAAATACACTTCTAGTCAAGAAATAAAAAATATTACAATTAATAGTAATTTTGCAGCAGTAGTATATAAAGATAAAATAGAAATTATAAATTTATAAGGAGGAAAAATAAATGTCAATTATTATTGATTTGATAATTATAGCTATTGTAGGAATTTGTGTATTCTTTGGATATAAGAAAGGATTAACAAAAAGTGTTATAAAGATATTATCTTTTATTATTGCAATTGCAGTAGCAGCCATTTTATTTAAGCCAGTAAGTAATATTATAATAGATAATACACAAATAGATGAAACAATAAAACAATCAGTGGTTAATATTGTAAAAGAAGATGTAAAAGAAAATGGAGAAGTTAAAGAAGATACAGATCTTCCTAAAACTATGGTAGAGTACATTAATAAATCTGTAGAAACTGCAGTACAAGACACAAAAGAAACTATAGTTGAAAATGCAGCAAATGGAATAGCAGTAACGTCAATAAATGTTGGAGTAGCAATATTATTATTTATAATAGTAAGAGTATTATTAATATTTGTAAGTGCTTTATCTAAGATAATAACTGATTTGCCAATAATTAAACAATTCGATAAAACAGGTGGGTTATTATACGGATTAGTAAAATCATTAGTAATAATTTTGGTAATATTCGCACTTATCTCATTTATTAGTCCATTAATAGGAGAAACTGGAATTATAACAGAAATTAACAAATCATTTATAGGAAGCATACTATACAATAATAATCTTTTATTAAAAATAATATTTTAAAATAAAATGAAAAGGAAGTTTTGATGAGAAACTTCCTTTTTTATATTGATATTTTAGAAGTAATTTGTTATACTTTTATTATGCCAAAAATGGGAGTGAAAAAAGTGAGAAGAGAAACAAATGCAAAAGAGAATATGAAAAAAAAGAGAAAAAAATGTGTAGTTAAAAAAATTATAAAAACAATATTTTTATTAATTTTGTGTGCTATTATTACATATGCATGTTGGTTTGGTATGCAATATTATAAACATACAAAAAACATGGGAGGAAAAGATTACGATCCATTATCTGCAACAGCATTAGGAATAGACCCAGATAAGTTAAAGGATGTTGGAAGAATTAATATATTAGTTTTAGGTGAAAGTGGAGTAGGAGATGGATACAAATTAACAGATAGCATTATGGTTGTTTCTTATAATCCTCAAACACAACAAGCATCTTTATTATCAATTCCTAGAGATACATATGTTGGAAAAAAAGATAAAGATACAGCTTCTCAAAATTATTTAGCAAGTTATAAAATGAATGCAGTATATCGTAATGGTTCAAACATTCCAGAAACAATTGAGTGTGTAAGTAATATAACAGGATTGGAAATAGAAAAATATATTTTAATAGATACAGATGCAATAATTGATGTTGTAGATGCAATGGGTGGAGTTCAATTCAATGTTCCAATAGATATGGACTATGATGATCCAACTCAAGATTTACATATTCATTTAAAAGCTGGAGAACAGCTAATAGATGGATCAAAAGCAGAACAATTACTTAGATTTAGACACAATAATGATGGTACAAGTTATCCAATGGAATATGGTGATAATGATATAGGAAGAATGAGAACACAAAGAGAGTTTATACAAGTAACAGCTAAACAATTATTAAGAATAGAAAATGCAACAAAAGTAATTGATTTATTAAATATAGTTTTCGAAAATGTTAAAACAAATTTAGATTTACAAAGTATGAAATATTATATTCCTTATATATTTAAATTTAACACTCAAAACATACAATCAGATATGCTTCCAGGAGTAACAGAACAATGTAATGGAATATGGATATATACAGCAAATAAAACAAAAACTAAACAAATAATAAATGATTTGTTTACAGATAAGGTAATTATTGAAGAAGAAAATCAAAACACTATTGAAAATACAACTACGAATACAACTACAACATCAAAAACAAATACACAAACAACAAGTAGTACTCAAACACAACAAGATGTTGAAATAGAATTATTAAACGGAACTGGAGACAACGAAATTTTAACAAAAGTAAAAACAAAATTAAAAGAAAAAGGATATACAGTAACAAAAAGCGGAACAACTTCTTCTACATCAAAAACAACAATAATTAATCGTACAAATCAATCAAATGAAATTGAAAAAGAAATTAAATCAATTTTAGGACAAGGTTCATTAACAAGTGGATCAAATAATTCAAATGTGGATTTTACAATTATTATAGGAAAAGATTATAAATAAAAAAGGGCTTAGATTTATTTCTAAGCTCTTTTTATTTTACCAATATAAATAATTATCTCTTTGCTTTGTAGTTTTATTGTTTTTTGAATTTCTTTTTTTAGATTTTGTATTTTTCTTTTTTCTTTTATTATTAGTTTTAATTAATTTATATAATAAGAATAATACAAATAAAATCGAAATTATTGTTAAGAAAGTTGTTGTTGTATTTGATTTAGAAACATCTCTACCAGCAAGTAAATTAGAGGTATATTGATTTCCATCTATTTCATATGTAATAGTTCCAATAACAGAGTTCTTACTAATAGGAGCTTTTAAATCAGAAGTAATTTCTACATTAGGAGTAATATTACTAGTAGAAGAATCATTTTTTAATAATAATGTAATTTTATCTTGTAATATCAAATCTAAATTATTATCAAATAGTGAAGCATCTGAAATTTTTACTTGTTTCAAAACAGCATTTTTTTCATTTATTGTATAAGTTTTATAATTATCAAAAGCAAAATTAAATAAATTTTTACAATCTAAATATCTACCACTTAAACCATTTTCTGTTCTTTGAGATCCTAGAATTACCACAATATACTCTATATCATCTTTCTTTGCACTTGCAACTATGCAATCTCCTGCAGCAACTGTATATCCAGTTTTAATGCCTGTTGCATATTCATAATAATAATTATCTACACTATCTCTATCATCTTTAATAATTAATTCGTTTGTTGTTTTAAAATATCTATTTGATTCTAAATATTTATTAGTAGCAGGAAGTGTATATTTTGTTGTTGAAACAATTTGTCTAAATGTTTCATTTTGCATTGCATAACGTCCCATTAAAGCTAAATCGTAAGCTGTCGTATAATGTTTTTCAGATTGGATTCCGTTCGTATTTACAAAATTAGTATTTTTACAACCAAGTTCTAAAGCTTTTGTATTCATCATTGTAGTGAAACTGCTAATTGAACCTGCAATATGTTCTGCTAAAACATTAGCTGCATCATTTGCAGAAGGTATTAATAAAACATGTAATAATTGTTCAATAGTAAGAACTTCACCTTCAACTAAATATGCATGTGAATATCCGACTGGAACTGTAAATATTGCTTCATGGCTTACTGTTGCTGTATCTGTTAACTTACAATTTTCTAGAGTTAAAATTGCTGTCATTATTTTTGTAGTACTAGCTGGTGGTACTGGTGTATAAGCATCTTTTTCATAAATTATTTTACCAGTCGAAGCTTCCATTAATATACAATGTGGAGAATATGTTGTGATTTCTGTATCCGCAAAGGAGGTGGTATAAAACATTGGAAACACAAAAGATAAAATAAAAACAATTAAATATATTAAAGAACGTTTATTTTTCATTTTCTATCCTCATTTCTTATTATAACTATTATATTTTATAGTTTATGAATTATTAAACTCTTTTATGTTAGTTATCATATCGTAAATAACAATAAATTTCAAGTATTTTAAAATATAAAAGGAGGGATAAATTATGTTTGAATTTGATAGTAAAAGAAAATATTTAATTATAATTGTAATATGTATTATTGTTTTAATTGTAGGTTATATAATTTATTATTTTTTACAAAATAATAATGAAGAAGAATATATAGAAGATGAAATAGAAAACGATGTAGAAAATAGTATAGAAAATAATTTAGTAGAAAACACAGAAACAATAGTAGTACATATATCAGGACAAGTAATAAATTCTGGAGTTATTACTTTAAATAAATTATCAAGAGTTATAGATGCAATAAATGTAGCAGGTGGTCCAACTGCAAAAGCAGATTTAGGAAAAGTAAACTTGGCATATATTATAGAAGATGGACAAAGAATATATATACCAAGTGTCGATGAAAAGGTTGATACGTATATTTTAGATAAGAGTGGAGATACTGAAATTGTAATTAGTGGAAGCGGAAATAAAAATACACATAAGGAGGAAAAAGTAATGATTAATATTAATACTGCAAATGAAGAAGAATTACAAAAGTTACCAGGAGTAGGAAGTTCAATTGCAATTAGAATAGTACAATATAGAAAAGAAAATGGAAAATTTAATAAAATAGAAGATATAAAAAATATTAGTGGAATAGGAGATAGTAAATTTGACAAAATAAAAAATAATATTTTTGTAAAATAAATTTAATTCCATGACAAACTTCGACAAACAAAAGTAACATAACGT
>JAAZCX010000052.1 GCA_012513065.1 Clostridiaceae bacterium
AATCTTCTGTTCCAGATGGTGTACGACGAAGTGCTGATCCTTTTTGGTAACATATAGTTGATCCTACTGCAGTTTCACTTCCGTAATTAACTGGCATTAATTCTTCTTCACCTGTCCAATGATCTATATGATGTGCAAAAGTTATTGTACACCCATTATTGCTTGATATTGTTTCTGCATTAGAATTATTGGCAATAAGTATAATTAAAATAAATCCTATAATACTAGCTATTATTTTTAATTTCTTATTCATATTCATTATCTACCTCCTTCCTATCTTAATACTTTCTTCTTAATGAAGTATGCTCCTACAGCTATTATTGCTATAGCTGTTATAGATATTCCTATAAATAATACTACTTCACCTGTTTTTACTGTTATTAATACATCTGCTGATGACATATCGTCTTCATTTGATAATTTATTTGCTACAGTAGAGTCTACATCTTTTAATCCTAAATCATTGTATGCTTCATAGATTTCTGCTGTATTATTTATTAATCCTAAAGATTCTTCTGTCATTTTCTTTGTTAATGTTAATGTTACTTCTTTTGTTTCTCCTGGGTTAATTACTGTATTTGATAAACTTGAGTTGTAAATTGCCCCATTTGATGATGTATACCAATCTCTATTTAATTCTGAACTGAATTTCATTTCACTTGGCATATAGTCTACTATTTTCTTTACATATCCTGGTACAGCACCTTCATTAGTTACTGCAATTTTGTATTCAACTATTATTGTTGTATCATTTACATTTTTTCCTATTAAATCTCTTTTTGCTAATTTAGTATCTTTACAATCATATTCATTTGTTCCTTTAGAATCTTGTACTGTTATTTTTGATACTGTTTTGTTTAATGTTAAATCAAATTTTGCATTTGTTATTAATCCTAAATCAATATTATAAATGTTATCTGATACTATTATTTCTTCTGTAATTGCTGCAACTCTTGATATTCCATCTAATGTAATTTTTGCGTCAACTGCGTCTGAGTTTTTAGTATTATCAACATTTTCTTTACGATATGCTGTTGCACTATAGTTTGCTGTATCATATAAGAATATTACTGTATATTTACCTTTTTCAACATTACTAAATGTATATGTTCCATTATCTGCTGTATGTTCTTTTATAATGTTTCCATTACTATCTGTTACTAATTTTCCTGTTTCGTTATTAAATAACATTACTTCTACGTTTGAAAGTCTTGTTTCTTTTTCGTCTTTTATTCCATCATTGTTTTCATCTTTCCAAACTTGTCCTACTATTCTTTTTGTTACTTTTTCTTCGTTTTCTATTTCTTCATAATTTATTGCTTTAATAGTATGTTTTACAGTGTTTGAAGTTAAATTTCCTATTAATTCTGATGAAATTGTTCCGACACTTGAGATGTTTGCATTTTGTTCTATAGTTTTTGCTACTACATTAATTACAATTTTTGCTTTTTTACCTTTTTCTATAGATAATGTTAATTCTACATTATTCTTTTCATCTATACTATAATATTCATTATTTGTATTTTCTGTTTCCAATTTTGTAGAAACATATTGTAATTGTTCTGGTATTGTTGTACTAAATTTTAATCTTTTTGTTTCTCTTGCTCCAGTATTTTCAATTTCAAATATATAACTATAATTTTCTAATGCTGATATTTCTTCGTTTTCAGATATTGTAGATGTTTGTGTTATTTTTACATTTTCTTTTACCACAATATTTGTTATGGGATTTGAAATTTCCTCATTTATGTCATCTGCTTTTAACCTTATTGTTGCTTTTATTTCCTTTTCGTATATATTTTCTTTTAATTGTTCTACTGTTGTATTTATTTCGATAACTCCTGATACTGCATTTGTAGTTTTTCCTAAATTAATTGTTAATGTTTTTGTTTTTTCATTATATTGTATTCCATCTGTTATATCTTCTGCTTTTTGTTCTTCTATATTATATGTTCTTATTTTTGCGCTTTCATATTTTAATCCATCTGGTATTACCATTGTTAGTATTGTATTCTCAGCAGTTTTTTCTGCATTATATAATTGTACAGTATAATTATATTGTAATTTTTCTCCTTCACTTAACATATTATCTGATGTTGTATAACCACTTATATCAAAATATGCTTTTAATAATTTATTGTTTACTTCATTTGATTCTACTACGCTATTAAGGCTACTTGATGAAATCTTTGCCTTTATTGAAGCAGATTCTTTTTCTTCTGATAAACTTTCTACTACTACCCAAAAACTCTTTGTTTCTACTGCATCCACTTCTACTTTTCCAATATCATATGTCATTTGTTTTTGAGAAGAGTATTTTTTGTATGACCCGCCTTCTTCAAATTCTATATAAGATAATGAATTTGGTAAATCTATTGTTGCTACTACATTTTCTGCTTTTTCTGTTCCTGTATTAGCTACTTTTAATGTATATTTAATAAATTTACCTGTTTGTACTTCTGTATTTTCATCTACATCTGATTTAAGAGTTGTTTCTATAACTGGTCCTCTTCCTGTTGTTACTCCCATTTTTGTTGATACTGCTTTGTCTTGAATAGCTCCTGTTGGTACATTGTTGTTAAAATATGCTACATAATTCTCAAAAGCTGATTGATTATGTTGTAAGTTTGCTGGAATTGTTGCATCATAAGCAAAACTAATACCATTTCCTGTGTTCATAGTATAGTCTGTTAATACGATTAAATATGATCTAATATTTGCTAAATTTGCTGGTGTTAATGTCCATTTATTTGATGCTAAACTTAAATCTTTTGTAGCATCTCCATTTTCTGAATAATATACAGCTACTTTACTTGCATCTATTCCTGATACTGCTATTGCACTTGCAAGAGGCATTGTCATTGTAGATCCTAAATTTAATCCTGTATTTATTGCTTTATTTCCTTCAAATAATGTTCTTCCTAATATACTGATATTATCAATTGAATTACTATAGTTATTAATTAAGTTCATTTCAAATTTTGCATTTCTTGCTTCTACCATTGTATTAATAGTTGCTGTTTTCTCTTCTCCACTTATAGCTGTTACTGTTTCTGCGTTTTCTACATAATTTGATACAGAGCTTATTGTAACTATTCCTGTTGGTGCAACAAAGTTTATTGCTGCTGAAGTTTGTTTTTCTTCTGCTACTTGGTTATTATTTGTATAATTCATTGTAACTTGTTCTTGTTTATTTGGTGTTAATTTATTTACTGTTAAATCAGAAGTTATTACAACATTTAACCCTTTTGATACTGAACCTATAGTATATTCAGTTTGTGTTCCTTGCAATGTAACTTCTATTGTTTTTGTTCCATCTGCATTTGGTACTATTTTATAATTTTCTAATGTTAATTTTGTTCCTTCTGTTTCAAATAAAACTTCTACATTTTTTATATCAATATTCTCTATATAATTTGGTAATGTAATTTTTAATGTAGGGTTTTTATATAATTTACAATTTAAGCTATCTGTTTTTAATGCTGCTGTGATTTTTACATTCTTATTTGTAACAACTGTTGATAAGTTTGTATTATCTATTGTTAATTCTGCTTCAGTAGTTGGTTCTACAAAATTAATTACTTTGTTTAAGTTTTTATCTGTTCCAGCTATTGTTACATTGTTTGTTGTTTTTGCTGTTGTATTTAATTCTAAACTTGCAAACTCTTTCATTTGAGCTATTGTATATCCTATATCAGCTTTTATTGCTTTTTGTAATTTAACTTCTAACTTTCCTTCTGTTACAGGTTTACTTGATACCACTTTTATATTATTTATATTAAATTGTGATAAGTCTACAACTAAGTTTTGATTTTCATCTGGTGTTGTGTCTTTATTAATTGTAGCAATTAATGTTGTTCCATTATATATATTGATAGAACCTTCTTCTCTTAAGATTTTATCAAAGTTTGTTTTAGCAATTACAAATTGTTTGTAATATGCATAATTATTTCCTGAAACTGTAGTAGATGCTTTTGTTTTTCCATCTGCCTTTACAAAATTATCTGCATCTTGTTCTATTGTTACGCTATCTATTAATGATGCATATGTAATATTTGCTGTTACATTTTCTTCATATATTGTTTCTACT
>JAAZCX010000053.1 GCA_012513065.1 Clostridiaceae bacterium
ACATATACATATACATTATACTAAAATTGCGTTAAGTTGTACACTAAGAGACCTTGTAAGACTTAAATCTATTTAATATTATTATAATTGCTTTTACTTTTTTACTTCACGTTTGCAAAAAATATAACAAAATTTTAAAAAATTGATTGACAAACTTAAAAATATATAGTAAACTATAAAAGCAGTCGCTAATTAGGCGACTCCACATGGGTCATTAGCTCAGGTGGTAGAGCACTTGACTTTTAATCAAGTTGTCCGCGGTTCGAATCCGCGATGGCTCACCAATTCCAAGGATTTAAATCAATTTAGGTCCTTGGAAAAAATCATATAAGGCCCCTTGGTCAAGCGGTTAAGACATCGCCCTTTCACGGCGGGGACATGGGTTCGATTCCCGTAGGGGTCACCAAAAAACCTTATATGCCACTTTAGCTCAGATGGTAGAGCAACTGACTTGTAATCAGTAGGTCGCCCGTTCGATTCGGGCAAGTGGCTCCATACTTAAAACCAGGCTTGTTAGATACTTGCTTGGTTTTTTGCTATATATATAAAATTGATAATAAATGAGGTGTAAATATGTCAAAAACAGTAATAGTTACAGGAGGATCAAAAGGAATAGGATCTGCAATAGTAAAATTATTAGCTGAAGAGAGATATAATATTGTATTAAATTATAATAAGTCAGAAAGTGAAGCTAAAAAAATACAAAAAGAATTCACAGAAAAAGGATATATTGTGGAAATCTTTAAAGCGGATGTGTCAAAAAGAGAAGAAGTAAAAAAACTAGTAGATTTTGCAATAGAAAAATTTAAAAAGATAGATGTATTAATAAATAATGCTGGAATAACTCAGACAAAATTATTTACAGATATCACAGAAAAAGATTGGAATACAATGATGAATGTGAATTTAAACTCAGTTTTTTATATGTCACAAGAAGTAATTTCATATATGATAAAACAAAAAGAAGGATTAATAATAAATATTTCTTCAATATGGGCATTGACAGGAAGTTCTTGCGAAGTACATTATAGTGTTGCAAAAGCAGGAGTAGATGCAATGACAAAATCTCTAGCAAAAGAACTAGGACCATCAAATATAAGAGTTAATAGTATAGCACCGGGGATTATTGATACTGATATGAATAAACACTTATCAGAAAAAGAAATAAAAAATATCGAAGAAGAAATACCTTTAGAAAAAATAGGAAAAACATACGATATTGCTAAATGCGTAAAATGGTTAATAGAAGATGAATATACAACAGGACAAATAATTTCAATAAATGGTGGATGGAATATATAAAATAAAAAAACAAGAAATAATATTTCTTGTTTTTTTATTTTAATTAATTTTCATCTATTTTTCTTTTATAATTACCAGAAATTATTTTAGGTATATATTTAATAATTTTATATACAGCAATTTTTAACTTTTTGCTCCACATATAAGTTTTTCTTAATCCTTTATGAATTTCAATTCCTGTTTCAGGAACAACAACTAAGGATACTTCTTCTTCAACTTCTTTTTTTTCTATAGGGAATATAAAGTTTTGACCAAAACAATTATCCCATACACCAGATTCGTTTCTAAAACAAAGATTTAAAGATTCACCATCTAAAACATCAATTTCACATTGGAAACCAAGTTCTGTTTTTTCCATTTTTGCTTCTGAAACATTATCCCAATTTAACCCAAAACCATAATGTAAAAAAACTTCTTTTGAATCATTTTGAAATAAATATCCTACATATGAAATTTTTATTTTAGATCCTTCGATAATTTTGTCTGTATTAAAAAATATATTTTTAACTAATTCCATTTTTGTTTCTCTCCTTAAACTTTATCTTATGCAAACACATTATATTATTAAAAAAAACAATATTCAAGTATTTTTGATATTTTTTTACTTATTTTTATTTTTTTGAATTTAAAACTCTTCCTATAATTGTAAATTCATCGTCTTCTGACAAATCAATATCAGAATATTCTTTGTTATCTGCTCTTAAAACTAATTTATCTTTACGTATAATAAATCTGCGGACTATAAAATTATTATTATATTTAAAAAATCCAATATCTTTATTATTTAAAGGTGCATTTAGTTCTATAAATCCATATTCACCTTTTGAAAGATATGGTTTCATAGAATTATCACAAATCTTAATTGCAAAAGAGGAATTAGGAACATTAGCAGGACATTCAATAAAATCAGAATAAGAATCAACAGCTAAAACTTTATTATAAGATATATGATTTAACATATTACATCTATCATGTTCTTCTGTTAAATTTTTATCATATAATGCAGCTAAAGTTTGATAAGGAACATCTAAAGCTTTACAAATATTACTTAAAGTCTTATGACTAGGGTTTCTTTCGCCTTTTTCAATATGTGTTAGATGACCAATATTAATACCTGTTCTTTTAGAAAGTTCTACTTTTGTAATATGTTTTTCTTTTCTGATTTTTGAAATCATACTACCTAACATTATAAATCTACCTCTTTCATCATTATTTGTCAATATTATACAAAAAAAAGAAAAGTTTGTCTATAAGTAAATAAAAAAATTAATATAATTGTAATATTTGTAATATTGTAAAAACAAAGACGATATGATAGTATTAATAAAGGAGAATATAAAATGTTAAGAAGAGGGATAAAAAGAACAAGAAAGAGAAATAATAAAGATAATAAAAACAATAAAAATAAAAAAATAATCATATTATCAAGCAGTATATTGTTTTTATTTGTGATGTTTATTTCTGTTATATTTTCTTTAATTAATATTGGAAATAAAAAAATAGCAATTGGAGTAAAAATAGAAAATATCGATGTCTCAAATTTAACTCAAGAAGAAGCGTTAGAAAAAGTTAAAAGTAAATATCAAGAAAAATTACTAAGTGATATAAAAGTAAAGTATGAAGACATAGAAGAGACTATAAATATTGAACAATTAAATCCGTCAATAGATATAGATAGAATGGTTAGAGAGGCTTGCTTAATAGGAAAATCAGGTAACATTATAAAAGATAATTATGAAATATTATTTTCAATGATTTTTTCAAATAAAATAAATTGCAACATATTATTAGATCAACAAGAAATAGATAAAAAAATAGAAGAAATAAATAGTAAATTGCCAAATGCTTTAGAGGAAAGTAATTATTACATAGAAGAAAGTAATTTAATTATAAGAAAAGGAAAACCAGGAATAATAATTGATATAGACAAATTCAATGAACTATTACTACAAACAGTAAAAATAGAAGAAAATAGAAACTTTGAGATACCAATAAAACAAAATGAACCAAAAAATATAAATATAGAAGAAATATATAAAGACATATATAAAGAAACTAAAGATGCATATATAACTGAAGATCCAAAAGAAATACATCCAGAAATAAATGGAATTGACTTTAATATTTCTATGGAAGAGGCAGAAAAAATATTAGAAGAAGAAAAAGAAGAATATATAATTCCTTTAAAAATAAATTTTGCAAAAGTTACAATTTCAGATTTAGGAAAAGAGGCATTTCCACATATATTAGGAATATTTTCTACAACATATAATACAACTAACACAAATAGAGTTACTAATTTACAATTAGCTTCAGAAAAAATTAACGGAACAGTAATTCTTCCAGGAGAAACATTTTCGTATAATAAAGTAGTTGGAGAAAGAACAATTGCAAAAGGATATAAAGAAGCAGCAGTTTATTCAGGAGGAAAAGTTGTTGATGGAATAGGTGGAGGAATTTGCCAATTATCATCTACATTGTATAATGCAGCAATTTATTCAAACTTAGAAATAACATCTAGGAGTAATCATAGATTTATGACATCTTATGCAGAAGCAGGAAGAGATGCTACTGTATCATGGGGAACGATTGATCTTTGTTTTAAAAATACTAGAAAGTTCCCAATAAAAATAGTATCAAGTGTAAAAAATGGTGTTGTTACTACTGAAATTTATGGAATGAAGGAAGAAAAAGAATACGAAATAGTAATAGAAAACAAAGTAACAGAAGTTATTCCTTATAAAATAGAATATATAAAAGACAATAAATTAGAAGAAGGAATAGAAGAAGTACAACAATATGGAACAAATGGAGCAAAGAGCATTACATATAAAATAATTAAATATAATGGAGCAGTTGTTTCAAAAGAAATTCTTTCTAGTGATACATATAGACCATTAGAAAGAATTATAAAAAAGGGAACTAAAAAAGCTGAAACAGTAAATGCAAGGACAGAAGAAGGATTTAGTCAAGAAAATATAAATGAAATAAATCCAGAATTATTAAAAATGATAAAAGAATTATAGAGAAAAGCCACCTTGAAGGGTGGCTTTTCTTAAATAAACAGAAAAATATTGACAAATTAATATATTCGTCGTATAATAAAAGTCGTTTACAAGCGCTATTAGCTCAGCCGGTAGAGCAGCTGACTCTTAATCAGAAGGTCCGCGGTTCGATCCCGCGATGGCGCACCAAATTATAACAACTTACGGACTAATAAAGTTTTGTAAGTTGTTTTTTATTTACATTATTATTCCATCTTCAATTCTTATAATCCTATCCGCTACTTTTGCAATTTCCATATTATGTGTAATCATAATTATTGTTTGTTTTTGTTCCTTATTGACTTTTTTCAACAGTTGAATAATTTCATTACTAGATTTTGAATCTAGGTTACCAGTTGGTTCATCTGCTAAAATAATTGTAGGGTTAATTATTAAAGCTCTACCTATAGCTACTTTTTGTTGTTGTCCTCCGGACAATTCATTTGGTAGATGTGTTTTTCTATTGTCTATATTTAAAAGTTTCATTATTTCTTGTAATCTATTATTATCTACTTTTTTCTTATCTAGTTCAATAGGTAATACTATATTCTCTTCTACATTTAATGTAGGTATTAAATTATAAAACTGATAAATAATCCCTACTTTTTTCCTCCTGTCAATAATTGCACATTCATGTTTATTTTCTTCTATTAATTTTATTAACAATATTATTATAGCATTTTTGCTATAAAATGCTATATTTTTTCTTCATTTTTTTACATTTTTTTCCACCATTTATATATATATATTTATACATTATTCGACATATTTTGCATATTAATATTTTTTTACAAATTTCTATATTTTATAAAATATCTTTAACCTTTAAATTTATGATAGAGATTTTTTATTTTAATTTATTCTTTTATCTCTGATTATTTTCTATGATATAATAGTAATAAAAATTACTATTAGTATGAAAAATTGAATTATTTAAATAATAAAAAAAATAAAGATGTAAATAATAAATAATAAGTTTTCTTGCATAAAAAGACAAAAGAAGTTATAATAAAATAGAAAAGGAGGGGTAATATAATGATAAAAATGTATAAAACAGATTTAGAAACAAATAAAACTCAAGAAACACAAGAATTCGAAAAAGGAAATTGGATTAACATGATTGCCCCGACAGAAGAAGAAATAAAAAAAATATGCAAAAAATTAAAAATTCAGGAAGATTTTATTAGATATTCTCTAGATTATGAAGAAAAAGCCAGAATTGATATTGAAGAAGATGATAATACAGTATTATTTATTGTGGATGTTCCTGTTATAGAAAAAGAAAACAATGAACAAGTATATTCAACAATGCCACTTGGAATGATTGTAGTTAGAGATGAGTATTTTATAACAGTAAGCTTAAAATCAAATAGAGTTATAAGTGAATTAGAAAAAAGCAAAAATATTATTTCTTATAAAAAAAGTAGAATGATATTACAAGTATTTTATAAAAATGCAGAATTATACTTAAAACAATTAAAGAAAATCAATAAAGAAACTGAAGTTGCAGAAAACGTATTAAAAACATCTTTGAAAAATAAAGAATTACTAAAAATGTTAAGTTTGGAAAAGAGTTTGGTATATTTCACAACATCTTTAAAATCAAATGAAGCAGTTATGGAAAAAACATTAAGAGGGAAAATAATTAAATTATATGATGAAGATGAAGATATATTAGAAGATGCAATTATTGAAAATAAACAAGCTATAGAAATGTCAAAAATATATAGTGATATTTTAAATGGAACAATGGATGCATATGCTTCTATAATTTCTAACAATCTAAATGGCGTTATGAAATTCTTAACATCAATAACTATAATTTTAGCAATACCTACAATGATAGCAAGTTATTGGGGAATGAATGTAGAAGTTCCAATGCAATTTGCAAATACTCAATGGGCATTTTGGTTTGTAGTATCAATTTCAGTTATATTAGGAATAATTGCAATGTTATGGCTAAAGAAAAAAGATATGTTAGATTAATAAAAAATGTATAAAAAAATAAAAAAAGAATATAATAATAATAAAATAAGAAAAAAGGAGAAAATATTATGAAAGTAATAGATACAATTGCACTTATTTTAATTATTATTGGCGCTATAAACTGGGGACTTGTTGGAATATTTAATTTTAATTTAGTGGAAGCCATATTTGGTGGCATATCCGCAATTACAAGGATTATATATATTCTAGTAGGTATTTCAGGATTATGGGGAATTAAATTAATATTTGATAAAAATTCATAAAATGAGAGAAGTTTCTCTCATTTTTTATTTGATTAAAAATAGTAATAAAAAACACAAAATTCTAACAAATGCTAATTAGATTAAAACCTTGAAAAAAAATAGAAAATCATATATAATGACCAAGACATATAAAACGAGGAGGAAAAGAAATGTTAAATACAATTGGAGTTACAATTAGATTTGGTAAGAGAACTTTATTTGAAGATGTAAATATAAAATTTAATAAAGGATGTTGTTATGGAATAATAGGAGCAAATGGAGCCGGGAAATCAACATTTTTAAAAGTCTTATCAGGAGAATTAGAACCTAGTAAAGGTGAAGTTACTATGGAAAAAGGAGAAAGACTATCTGTATTAAAACAAGATCACTTTGCATTTGAAGAAAGTTCAATAATGGATACAGTAATAATGGGAAACCAAGAATTATATAAAATAATGAAACAAAAAGATGCAATATATACAAAACCAGATTTTAATGAAGAAGATGGAATGAAAGCAGCAAAATTAGAAGAAAGATTTGCAGAATTAGATGGTTGGAATGCAGAAGCAGATGCTGCAGTGCTATTAAATGATTTAGGAATTGAATCTGAAAATCATTATAAATTAATGAGCGAAATAGAAGCAAAAGATAAAGTAAAAGTATTATTAGCACAAGCTTTATTTGGAAATCCAGACATATTACTTTTGGACGAGCCTACAAACGACTTGGATTTAAAAAGTATTGCATGGCTTGAAGAATTTTTAATAAATTTTGAAAATACAGTAATAGTAGTATCACATGATAGATATTTTTTAAACAAAGTATGTACTCATATTGCAGACGTAGATTTTGGACAAATTAAAGTATATCCAGGGAATTACGATTTTTGGTATGAATCAAGCCAATTAATAGCAAAACAAATGAAAGAATCAAATAAAAAGAAAGAAGAAAAAATAAAAGAATTACAAGCATTTATTGCAAGATTTAGTGCAAATGCTTCAAAATCAAAACAAGCTACATCAAGAAAAAAATCATTAGAAAAAATAGAATTAGATGAAATAAAAGCATCAAACAGAAGATATCCATATATAGATTTTAAACCAGATAGAGAACCAGGTAAAGAAGTATTAAAAGTAAAAAATATATCAAAAACAATTAATGGAGAAAAAATATTAGACAATATTTCTTTTGTAGTAAAAGAAGGAGATAAAATAGCATTTTTAGCAGATAATGAAAATGCAAAAACAGTATTATTCCAAATAATAGCAGGAGAGATAGAGCCAGATGAAGGAGAAATATCTTGGGGAACAACAATAACAAATACATATTTCCCTAAAGATAATAACTATTTATTTGAAGATGATATGACAATAACAGATTGGTTACGTCAATATTCAAAAGACCCAGATGAAACATATGTAAGAAGTTTCTTAGGAAGAATGTTATTCTCAGGTGAAGAAGCGTTAAAATACGTAAAAGTTTTATCAGGAGGAGAGAAAGTAAGATGTGTACTTTCAAAAATGATGTTATCAGGAGCTAATTTCTTAATTATGGATGAACCAACAAATCATTTAGATATGGAAAGTATAACAGCATTAAATGAAGGAATGAGCAAATTCAAAGGAAACATTTTATTTACATCACATGATCATCAATTAACACAAACAGTAGCAAATAGGGTTATAGATATAAAACTAGATAAATTAGCAGATAGAGAAGTAACATATAATGAATATTTAGGAATAGAATAATTTTATTTGTACAATAAAGGAGAAAAAAATGAATATTTCGAAAGTTATAGCAGATGAATTAAAGGTAAAAGAAAGCCAAGTAGAAGCAACAATAAAATTAATAGATGAAGGAAATACAATTCCATTTATCGCACGTTACAGAAAAGAAGCAACTGGAGGACTTTCTGATGAAACATTAAGAGATTTAGGAGAAAGACTTACTTATTTAAGAAATTTAGAAAACAGAAAAAAAGAAGTAATAAATTCTATAGAAGGACAAGGAAAATTAACAGATGAAATTGTAATAGCTCTTGAAGTAGCAAAGACATTATCAGAAGTTGAAGATATATATAGACCATATAAACAAAAGAAAAGAACTAGAGCAACGATTGCTAAAGAAAAGGGATTAGAACCATTATCAAATATCATATACATGCAGAAAGAAAAAACACCAATAGAAGAAATTGCTAAAGAATATATAGATTCTGAAAAGGGTGTAGAAACAGTAGAAGATGCAATACAAGGAGCATTAGATATTATAGCTGAAAATATTTCGGATAATGCAGATTATAGAAAAGAAATAAAAAGATTAACTTACCGTGATGGAATTATAGAGGTAAAAGCATCAAAACCAAAAGAAAAGTCAAACTATGAAATGTATTATGAATTTAGTGAAAAAGTAAATAGAATTCCAAGTCATAGAATTTTAGCAATTAATCGTGGAGAAAAAGAAGAATTTTTAAAGGTAAAAATAACAAAACCAGAAGAACAAATAGTATTACTTATTGAAAAGAATATAATACAAAATGATAGCCAATTTAAAAAATATATACAAGATACTATTTTAGATTCATGGAAACGTTTAATAGAACCTTCAATAGAAAGAGAAATAAGATCAGACTTAACAGAAAAAGCAGAAGAACAAGCAATTAAAGTATTTGGACAAAATGCAAAACAATTATTATTAGGAGCACCTTTAAAAGGATTAACTGTTATAGGATTTGATCCAGCATACAGAACAGGATGTAAAATTGCAGTAATTGACGAAACTGGAAAAGTTTTGGATTATACAACAATATATCCTACAGAACCACAAAATGATGTTGAAGGTGCAAAGAAAGAACTTATAAAATTAATAGCAAAATATAATGTTGATATGTTTGCAATAGGAAATGGAACAGCATCAAGAGAATCTGAAATATTTGTATGTGATGTAATTAAAGAAGTAAAAGAAAAATATAATAAAGATATACATTATGCGATAGTATCAGAAGCAGGAGCATCTGTATATTCTGCATCTAAACTTGCAACAGAAGAATATCCAGATATAAATGTTTCAATAAGAGGTGCTATATCAATAGCTAGAAGATTACAAGATCCATTAGCAGAACTTGTAAAAATCGAACCTAAAGCTATCGGAGTAGGACAATATCAACATGATGTTGATCAGAAAAATTTAGCAGGAAGTCTAACAGGCGTAGTAGAAGATGCAGTAAATAAAGTAGGTGTAGATGTAAATACAGCAACTCCATCACTATTACAATATGTATCAGGAATAAATAAAACTATTGCTAATAATATTGTTAAATATAGAGATGAAAACGGAAAATTAAAAGAGAGAAAACAATTATTAAAAGTTCCAAAACTTGGAAAAAGTGCATATGAGCAATGTGCAGGTTTTATGAGAATATTTGATGGAAAAAATCCATTAGAAGTAACATCAGTACATCCAGAAAGTTATGAAGTAGCAGAAAATTTATTAGAATTAATAGGATATAAAATAAAAGATTTATTAGATAAAGAAAAGTTAAAAGAAATAAAAACTAAATTATCAGAAATTAAAATTAATGAAGTAGCTAATAATTTAAATGTAGGAGAAATGACATTAAAAGATATTATTGATGAACTTTCTAAACCAGGAAGAGATCCAAGAGAAGAAATGCCAAAGCCTATCTTACGTAGTGATGTATTAAAATTTAAAGATCTAAGAGAAGGACAAATATTAACAGGAACAGTAAGAAACGTTATAGATTTTGGAGCATTTGTAGATGTAGGAGTAAAACATGATGGATTAGTACATATTTCAGAAATGAGTGATAAATTTATAAAAAATCCATCAGAAGTGGTATCAGTTGGTGATATTGTAAAAGTAAAAGTTATTGCAATTGACATGGAAAGACAAAAAGTAAAATTAAGTATGAAAATATAAACAAAAAACTTGTAACAAATGTTACAAGTTTTTTATTTATTATTTAATTTTATTTTATTTTATTTCACTATCTTTATTTTCTTTTAAATATTCATAGAAGCAAATTTCACTTATTTGAATATATGGAATTAACCATAATAAACCAATATAAAAAGTAAATATAGATAATATACCCCATCCAATAAAAGAAAGTTCTAATAAAATATATTTTCCTTTATAACCTTTAATTAAACTATCACTACTTTCAACAACTTCTTTTGGAGTAAGTGATTCATTATCATAAGCAATAAAATATGATAATGAATATTTTATTGATGTGACAAATAAATATATAAAAGATGCTATAAATAATGCTATTCCTACAAAAGAAAGAATAGAAATTAAAGTAGCTGATTTAGCGGCAAATAAATACATAGTACCAAATGATACACAAAATACAAATGCAATTGTAGCAAGAATATATAAAAGAATAGGCAACCACATTTTTAATAACATATTTCCTGTTATTTTCCATACACGTGCAAAGTTTGAAAGTCCAAGTGTAAAGAAATCATAAACTTTTACATCTTCATTTCTTTTTAATTTCATAAAAGAAATAATTATTCCAAAAGAAATAGGAAGAGAAATAATTGCTGTAGCTACTCCTATTAATGAATTTAATCCTTTTAAAAAATTTCCCATAAAACTTAGACTAAATGAAAATGCTGTATATAATAATGTAATCAAAATTGCTGTTTTCCATTTTCCTTTTAAGCTTTCTCTAGCTGATTTTCTAATATCTGATATTATCATTTTTTAAAATCCCCCTTTTAGTACTTATAAAATTAATATTTTTGCTGTATTTGTTTAATTTTATCAGAATCATTTTCTAATATATCAACAAAGACCTTAGCAAGTTCAGGATCAAATTGAGTTCCTGAATATTTTTCAATTTCTGATTTTGCAATATCAATAGGCAATGCATTTCTATAAGATCTGTTAGAAGTCATAGCATCAAAAGTATCTGCTAGAGATATTATTCTAGCAAGTAAAGGAATATCATTTCCTTTTAAACCTTCTGGATAGCCATGTCCATCATACTTTTCATGGTGGTATTTTACTATGGGAATAATATCTTTAAACACAGAAGAGTGCTCTAAGATATTAGTACCAATGTATGGATGATTTTTTATTTGTGAGAATTCATCATTATCAAGTGAAGAATCTTTAAATAAAATATTAGTAGGAACACCTACTTTTCCAACATCATGAAACATTCCACCAATACGTAAAGTATCAATAGCTTCTTGACTTAGATTTAGCTTTTCTCCAATAAGAACAGCATAAGAAGCTACACGGTCTGAATGTTGTTTAGTATATGAATCTTCTAAATGATTTACATTATCAGAAACTTTCATACATTCTGAATATGCTAATTCAAATTTTTTATAGACATTTGAAAAATCACTGTTCATATAATCACCTACCTATATATTACAATAATAGTATATACCAAATAATGCAGAAATGTCAATAAAATATGATTTTTAGTGATTAAAAAGAAAAATATAGGAAATAATTAAAATAATAAATAAAAAAGAAAGGTATTATAAAAAGTGTATAGGTATAAAAAAGCTAAAAAAAGTAAATTAAAAAATATAATAACAGTTTTTTTTATTATCATAATAACTTCAATTACTAGTATTTTGTTATATAAAATGTATGAAAAAATAGAAATAACTACATATGAAACTAAAGGCATTGAAGCAGAAAAGACAATTCAGACAATAGATACAAAAAAAGAGGAACAAAAGCAGATTGCAGATATTGTAGAGAATGTAACTTCATGTGTTGTTGGAATTTCAAAAATTAAAAACACAGGAAGTACAGTGTTTTTAAAAGATGGCGCAAGTACATTAGGACTCGGAACAGGGATTATAATATCAGACAATGGATATATATTATCTAATCAGCATGTAACTGGAGATAAATATACTAATTGTTATATAACATTAGAAAATGGTAGAAGTTATACAGCATCAGTTTTATGGTCAGATGCTATATTAGATTTATCAATATGCAAAATTAATGTAAAAAATTTACCATATGCAAAATTTGGGGATTCTGAAAACATAAGAGTTGGTGAACCAGTATATGCAATAGGAAATCCAATAGGGTATGAATTTCAAAGAACCGTAACAGCTGGAATTATAAGTGCAATAAATAGAACAGTAAGAATAGATGATGAAAAGTCAAGCACATATATGGAAAATTTAATACAGACAGATGCAACAATAAATCCAGGTAATAGTGGAGGACCTTTGATAAATTTAGATGGAAATGTTATAGGTATAACTTCAGTAAAAATAACATCAGCAGAAGGAATAGGTTTTGCAATTCCAATAAATATAGTAAAACCGATCATAGAGGCGTATTTAAAAGAAGATAAATTTGAAGAAGCAAATTTAGGAATATTTGCATATGACAAAGAGATAATTCCATATTTAGATGAAAAGATAGAAAATACTAAAGGAATATATGTAGGACAAGTTGCATTAGATTCACCAGCATATAAAAGTGGTTTGAAAATAGGTGATACATTAATTAAGATAGATAATTTAGAATTAAACAAAATGTGTGATTTAAGATGTTATATATATTCTAAGAAGCCAGAAGAACAAGTAACTTTAACTATATTAAGAGATAACAAAGAACAAAAAGTAAATGTTATTTTAGGAAAAAAATAAATTATAGGAGGATTATTAATGGATAGATCATTATGGATAGATTGTAAAAAACAAAAAAGATATCCAATGTTAGAAGAAAATAAACAAGTAGATATATGTATAATAGGAGCAGGATTAACAGGAATAACATTAGCGTATTATTTAGTAAAAGCAGGAAAGAGTGTTACAATTTTAGAAAAAAATGAAATATGCAGTCATACATCAGGAAATACAACTGCAAAAATTACAAGCCAACATGGATTAATATATAATTATTTATTACAATCTGTTGGAAAAAAAGAAGCAAAGCAATATTTAGACTCAAATGAGCAAGCTATAAATAATATAAAACAAATTGTACAAGATGAAAAAATAGATTGTGATTTTGAAAAACAAGATGCCTATATATTTACACAAAAACAAGATGAAATACAAAAATTAAAAAAAGAAAAAGAAGCATTAGAATATTTAGATTTAGATTGTGAATTCTTAGAAAAAATACCACTTTCTACAAAATGTAATGATGAAAGTAATAAAGAACAGGTAAATGAAAATAAAATATCAATAAAAAAGAAGATACTTGGAGCAATTAGATTTAAAAATCAAGCACAATTTAATCCTGTTCTTTATGCAGAAGGATTAAGTAATACAATAACAAAAAACGGAGGAGAAATTTACGAAAATTCAAAAGTAATAGATATAAAAAAAGAATCTGAAAATTATAAAGTAATAACAGAAAAAGGTGAATTAAAATGTAAGGTATTAGTAATTGCATCTCATTATCCAATAGTAAATAGTCCAGGATTTTATTTTATGAAAATGTATCAAGAAACATCATATTTAATTGCAATAGAAACAAAAGAAAAACTATTTGAAGGAATGTATATAAGCAGTGAAGATCCAACAATTTCATTTAGAGTAGCAAAATATAAAGACAAAGATGTATTATTAGTAGGTGGTATGAAACATAAAACAGGAGCAAAAATTAATTTAGAAAATAGTTATGAAATATTAGAAAAAGTAGCAAAACAATTATATCCTGATGCAAAGGTTATATTTAGATGGAATACAGAAGATTGTATTTCTTTGGATAAAATACCATATATTGGTGAATTTTCTAACTTGTGGCCAAATGTATATGTTGCAACAGGATATAAAAAATGGGGAATGACAACATCTAATGTAGCGGCAAACATCATAAGAGATAAAATATTAGGTAAAAAGAATTTATATGAAGATGTATATAAATCTACGAGATTAAAACCTGTTAAAAATTATGAAGAATTAGGGAATATGATAAAAGAAGTAAGTTATTCAGGAGTTATAAATAAATTAAAAAAAGAAGAAAATACAATGGAAGATGTAAAAAGGGGAGAAGGAAAAATCATAGAAATTGATGGAAAAAAAGTAGGTGCATACAGAGATAATGAAGGAAAAGTTTATGCAGTAAAACCGTATTGTACTCATTTAGGATGTGAACTATCATGGAACGATTTAGATAACACATGGGATTGTCCATGTCATGGGTCAAAGTTTGATTATACAGGAAAAAATATTTATGATCCTGCAATTAAAGATTTAGAAAGATTAGAATAAATTATAAAAAACAACATTTTTATTAAAAACACTTGAAATCAAAAAAAAAATATGCTATTATATATAAGCAGTTTGGATTTCGAGGTGTAGCGCAGTTGGTAGCGCGCGTGGTTTGGGACCATGAGGTCGCAGGTTCGATCCCTGTCACCTCGACCATAAAATAGGCTGTTTTCAATAAAATTCGTAAGAATTTGAAAACAGCTTTTAATATGCAAAAGTACTATTTTCTAAGGATTTTAGAGAATAGTGCTTTTTTATTTTATTCTAAAAAATG